>DAIPYV010000148.1:0-8574 GCA_036782555.1 Saprospiraceae bacterium | reverse complement strand
TATAGATAAATCATCTTTGGCCCATGAAGTTACTTTGGTTTTCAATTATTTTACAAAAAAATTGGTTTCTGATATTGATCTATTGGAGACATCTGATATTTTTATAGGTCCAATTTTAGTGAATGTGCCCACAGGCGAAATTGACGATTATACTTTTTTGAATACAAGGAAGGCCAAAACAATAATTGAACGTTTGCCATATTTTAAAGTTTGCGAGTTTTTAGAAGGTTTTGAAAACTCAAATTTTGAACCTACTCTTTGGGGCCTTGTGGATTATCATATTAGTGAAGCGGATTTGCCCTTTGAATTATATCCAGAAAATTTAGATTTTAATATTCTGGACTTTAGTGATAGAATTAGCCCATATTTTTTACGACAAACAATTCTTATAGAATATGCGAAATATAGTCATCAGGAACTAATATTAAATGATGAAGAAAAAGAAGAATTCAGATACCTATTAAGAAAATCAGAATATTTCCCGACTCGTAACATTAAATCAATTAATGAAGTGAATAATGGGGCATCGGATCTAACAATTAATACCACTGACAATAAAAATATTATAAATATGAATCAAGAGAAAGATAAAAGTGGTTTAAACAAGGCTAAAATTCAAAAATTTTGGGACTGGTTTAAGGCTTCCGAGACGGCATTAGTAAACCAATATGGAGAAGATTTGGAAAATATGGGGGCGGCCATCTTCGAAAAATTCACAAAGACAGGAACTGAATCTATTTTAGGACTTGAAATGACAGACAATGATAAGTATATTCTAACCATTACCGCAGAGGGTATTAAAGACTTAATTCCTGAAATTCTTGAAATTATTCAATATGTACCCTCTTTAGTACACTTTGAAGTTATTGCTTTTCAACAACCAGACCTAGAATTTACAGAGTTTTCGTATGAAGATGCGTATAAGTACAAAATTGATAATTTCTATTTTGCTATAAAACCTACTTTAAACAATCAATATAATCTTGATATATTTATTGGAGATGTAGATGAATTAAGTGAAGATGATATGCAAGTAGCATTTATGTTTCTTGATGCTCAAATAGGCGAATATAAGGTTATGACTTTGATAGATGAAATAGAATTTCACGTGTTAAAAGATAAAAATAATCTAATTAAGTTATCTGAACTTCACAATTACATAAAATGACAGGATTCACTGCATGGCTATAGAATTTTCAAAAGATATTCGCAGTCTCCAGACCATGTTCAGGTCACGTCCACACCTGTGAAGGGCACCACCATCATCACTAAGAATGAAAGTAGAAATATTCATGACACTATATTCTATCCCATAGCTGCCGCTGACCAACGAGAGATTTTTGAGGATTACTAGAAAATCTAAAATTATTACCTTATTTTTGTAATAAATTTCACTTATAATGTCCCTTAATAGCGCTAGTCATGCTAAGCCTTGATGTGATTTGTAACTTGTGCACCTAGGTCACTGAATTTAATAAACTTAACTAGTTGGCACAAAATTTAGCAAAAAAAAATCCGAAGGTGGTGTCCTCCGGATTTTTTGATATTGGATTATAACCTTTCAATAATACCCGCTATGCCTTGTCCACCACCCACACACGCTGTGACCATACCATATCGTTGATTGCGGCGCTTGAGTTCGTTGATGATTTGGATACTTAGTTTCGCTCCCGTACAGCCTAGTGGATGACCTAAAGCGATAGCTCCTCCATTGACATTGACTATATCAGGATTGAGGCCTGCCTCTTGGATCACCGCTAATGCTTGTGCTGAAAAGGCTTCATTGAGTTCAATAAGTTCGATATCATTGAGCGACAAACCGGCTTGCTTGAGAGCCTTGGGTATCGCCACTACAGGTCCAATTCCCATGTATAGGGGATCTACTCCCCCTACTGCACAAGAAACCAGTCTGGCTACTGGATTTAGGCCTAATCTTTTGACCATGTCTTCGCTCATCACCAAAGTAAAAGCGGCGCCATCTGATGTTTGTGATGCATTGCCAGCGGTGACAGTTCCATTAAGTTTAAATACCGGTTTAAGCCTAGAAAGACCTTCAATGGAAGTATCAGATCTCACGCCTTCATCAGTATCCACTACGTAAGACTTTTCTACTCTTTTGTTATCTTCTACCACTACTTCAGTAACGGTGACAGGAACGATTTCGTCTTTGAATCTTCCCTCTGAAATAGCGGCTCCAGCTAATTGGTGAGATCTCACTGAAAATTCATCCGCTTTTTCTCTAGATATATTGTATTTTTCAGCTACAGCCTCGGCTGTGTGACCCATGCTCACATGGTAATTAACATTGTCCATCGTTGCATTGTAACTAGGCACCAATTTATATCCTGTCATGGGTAATAATGACATAGATTCCGTTCCTCCCGCTACATAACAATGACCCATACCTGCATTGATTTTTGCAGAGGCTAAAGCAATGGCTTCTAGTCCAGAGGCACAATACCTATTGATAGTAAAACCTGGCACTTCCTGACCCAGTGCGCGAGCGGCTATAAGTCGGCCTATCTGCAGACCTTGTTCACCTTCTGGATTGGCGCAGCCTACTATGACATCATCAATCACCCTAGGGTCTAATTCTGGTACTTGAGCCGCTAAATGTTTTATAATATCAACGGCCAAATCATCCGACCTATAATTGCGAAATCCACCTTTTTTGGCTTTTCCAACCGCTGATCTAAAACCTGTAACTATATATGCATTCATGATATTTCTATTTTTTAAAGTGATTTTAATGGTTAGTTTCTCAATGGCTTATTATTCATCAATAGATACTGAATTCTATCCAAGGTCTTTTGTTGTCCCAACAACTGTAAAAAGGCCTCTCTTTCTATGTCCAAAAGATATTGTTCACTGACTTTTTGTTGTCCAGTGAGGTCACCACCGCAAAGTACAAAAGCTACTTTTTTAGCTATTTCTAAGTCGTAAGCGGACATATACTTACCTAAATAAAATTCATTGAGTGCTGTGTAAAGAGTGCCTAGACCTCCTCTTCCTAGTACAGTGACTTCTTGATGTGTAGGTGGTGTGTAATTCCTACTCAACTCCAAAACTTTAGCTTTAGCTTGTGTTAGGACTTTTGAAAGATTGATTTCTACAGTATCTCTCTCTTTATCTAAGTAGCCTAAACCATAAGCTTCATAAGCCGATGTAGCTACAGCTGCCGTTGCTATAGTTTTGAGTTTTTCTATAAGTGTAGGAATCTGTACATCTCCCTCAAAAAACGAATTGGATGCCCTTACTGCAAATTCCTTGGTGCCGCCACCTCCTGGTATCAGACCCACGCCTACTTCTACCAAGCCGATATAAGACTCAGCATGACATATGGCCGCATCTGTGTGCATCAAAATCTCACAGCCGCCACCGAAAACATATCCTTGAGTTGCGGTCACCACGGGTATAGGTGCAAATTTCATTGCCATATTGAGCTGTTGAAATCCATCCACCATTTTTTCTAATGTGTCAAAATCTTTTTGCATCGCCAGCATCCCTACATTCATTAGATTAGCACCTACTGTAAAGTTTTTGGCATTATTTCCTATGACGAGACCTGCCCAATCACCATTTTGAGCTAACTGAAGTGCCTCCTGAACACCACGTCCTATTCCTTCGCCTATGGCATTAGATTTGGATATGAACTCTAGACACATCACGCCGTCACCTATATCGTGAAGGATACATTCTGAGTTTTTATAGACGGGTGTATTTTCTCTATAATTATCCAAGTGAATATTTAATTCAGTGCCTGGAATATTTTTGTAACCATTTGAAGATATATCATAGTATTGGCGCTTACCACTATGTATTCGATAAAAAGATGTCACACCTTTTTGAGCTAAATCTAGCAACCATTGTGGTAAAGTTTCTCCATTTTGTTGGGCAATAGAAATACCTCTTTCAATACCTACTAAATCCCAAAACTCAAATGGTCCAAAACTCCATGCATAGCCCGCTTTCATTGCGTCATCAACAGCATAAATAGTGTCACTTATCTCGGGAACACGATTGGCTGCATAGCTCATGATACCGATAAGAAGGTCTTTTACAAAATGGCCTGATTTTTCGTCTGAAGACATCATTTCTTGAATGCGCTTGTCCATTATTTCCACCTTTTTGGCAATGCCTACCACAGGGAGAAGTGATTTTTCAGAGGGTCTGTACTCCAATGTATTCAAGTCCAATTCCAAAATGATGGTCTTTCCTTTGTCATCTCTTTGATTGGTCTTTTTATAAAATCCTTGACCAGACTTATTACCCAGCCAATTATTATCTAATAGAAACTGAGTGGCCTTGTGTGTGCCTTTATCTTTTATTACTTTTACATACTCGTCATCTGGACAATTATCAATAACACCTTTGGTTACCTTTACTGAGGTGTCCAATCCTACGAGATCAAGTAATCTATAACTTCCTGTACTTGGCCATCCGATAGGGTCGCCTGTGATTTTATCTACCTCGGAGACAGTCAACTCATATTTTTCTGTGAGTTCGGCCACTTTATTACCGGAATAGAATCCTATCCTATTAGCGATAAAAGCGGGCGTATCTTTACATAATACCGTTTTTTTACCTAAAAATACCTCTCCGAAATGCATCCAGAAATCGATGATATCTGCATCCGTGCCTTCATGGGGTATCACCTCAAATAAGGCCATGTACCTCGCTGGATTGAAAAAATGTGTACCACAAAAATTCTTTTTGAAGTCATCACTTCTGCCTTCAGCCAGCAAGCGGATGGGAATACCCGATGTATTGGAAGTCACCAAAGAACCCGCTTTACGCAAGGCATCTACCTTATCGAAAATGAGCTTTTTGATATCAAGACGCTCTACGACGACTTCTATAATCCAATCAAAATCAGAAATCTTATCCATGTCATCGTCAAAGTTTCCTGTCGTAATTCTACTCGCAAAACTTTTATCATACAACGGTGCGGGTTTTGATTTTATAGCTGTGGTCAAAGCTGTATCCACTATTGCATTTCTGGCTGATTTACTGTTTTTTTGATTTTCTGGCAAATCTTTAGGTACAATATCCAACATAAGTACTTGAAAACCAGCATTGGCTAAGTGACAGGCTATACCAGAACCCATCACACCTGAACCTAAAACGGCTACTTTAGTGATTCTTTTGGTCATAATATTATATATATTAAAGGGTAATGTAAAAATTTTCCATAAAGTTATGAAGATTTTTTTTAAACAACAAACTTTTTTTGAAAAATTTAACTTTGAGTTTAATTTTTTAATTGAATGAGGTCTTTTTTCTAGTATTTAGCCTTTAGTTTTTCATTAGTAGTACTCTAATTTTATCTTCAAAATATATGAATGGGGGTAGGGGAGAGCATGATGGGAGCTATGAGTCGAGATGTGTATTAGGATGTGTAAGCCCATAAAAGATGGGGCACAACAAGAGGAAATATTGACTCTGTTTAATTATTTATCTGTAATAGACCATAGCCATAAAACTTTTTTCATTTTATCGCGAAAAATATATTTCAATAATTCAAAAACCATTACCTTCGCCGTGTGTTTTCAGTAAAATTTATAAACCCTTCATATGATAGATAATAAACTTACTCAATTTTCCAAAAGACATATAGGTATATCTAATAATGATTTGAATGAAATGCTCAAAATCGTAGGTGTCGAGTCATTAGACAAACTGATTTATGAAACCATACCTAATGATATACGCTCTCAAAAGGAGATGGATATTCCTCAAGCTATGAATGAATATGAGTACTTGCAGCATATCAAAAATGTAGGTAGCCAAAATAAAATTTTCAAAAATTTTATTGGTCAAGGATATTATGGTACGATTACACCTTCTGTGATCCTTAGAAATATTTTTGAAAATCCAGGATGGTATACGCAATACACACCCTATCAGGCTGAGATAGCCCAAGGTAGATTAGAAGCTTTGCTCAATTTTCAGACTATGGTTTCTGACTTAACTGGATTACCTATAGCCAATGCTTCTTTATTGGATGAGGGAACCGCTGCTGCTGAAGCTATGGCTATGGCTGAGAGTATTCACAATAAGAAAAGAAAAAATAATCCAGCTACCAAGATATTTGTTGACAAAAATGTATTTGTACAAACAAAAGATGTGGTTTATACAAGGGCTCAACCATTAAATGTAGAAGTTGTCGAGGGAGATTGGTCTTCTTTTGACTTTAATGAAGACTTTTTTGCTATCTTGGTTCAATATCCTGATGCAACTGGTCAAATAAACGATTATAAGGCATTCGCACAAAACTGTAGTGCTAAAAGTATACAAATCATAGTAGCGGCGGATATATTGGCCTTAGCGCTTCTGACACCTCCAGGAGAGTGGGGAGCTGACATAGTTGTGGGTACTACCCAGAGACTGGGTGTACCTATGGGCTATGGTGGACCTCATGCTGCCTATTTTGCCACTAAAGACGAGCATAAAAGAGTCATTCCGGGTAGAATAATCGGTATTTCCATTGATGCTCAAGGTAATCCAGCAATGAGAATGGCACTTCAGACTCGCGAACAACACATACGAAGAGAAAAGGCAACATCCAATATTTGTACCGCTCAAGCTCTACTTGCTATCATGGCCAGCATGTATAGTGTCTATCACGGATCAGAAGGTATTAAGGCCATTGCATCAGATATACACAGAAAGGCGCAAAATCTCAGCGCCAATATTAAGTTGTTGGGTTATGAAGTGGTGACTTCAAATTATTTTGATACTATCTCAGTAAAAGCTGATGATAGGTTAGCGCAAGAAATAAGGAAGATAGCGGAATCAAAATCTGTTAATTTCTTTTATGCCACAGACGGTACTATCAGGATATCGGTAGATGAAACGCATTCAAACTATGATATTAGTCAAGTGATTGATGTTTTTGCAATAGCTCAAGACAAAAATTTTGAATATTGCGAAGTGTGTCAAGAAGATGTCATAGAGGATTATCATAGAAAAAGTGCTTACCTAACGCATCCTGTATTCAATACTTACCATACAGAAAGTAAAATGATGCGTTACATCAAAAGATTAGAGAATAAAGACTTATCACTTGTGCACTCTATGATATCTTTAGGTAGCTGTACGATGAAGCTCAATGCCGCCTCAGAAATGATACCTGTGAGTTGGCCTGAATTCGCGCATATTCATCCTTTTGCTCCAGTTGATCAAACCAAAGGATATCAACAAGTTCTAGATGAATTGAGTCATTATCTTTGTGAGGTGACAGGGTTTGATGCTTGCTCACTACAACCTAACTCAGGAGCACAAGGCGAGTATTCAGGCTTATTGACTATAAGATCCTATCATATAGACCGAGGAGATACACATAGGAATATAGCTTTGATTCCTTCATCAGCTCATGGTACTAATCCTGCATCTGCGGTCATGTGTGGTATGAATGTAGTGGTAGTAGCGTGCGACGAAAAAGGAAACATTGATATCGGTGATTTAATAGCCAAAGCTGAACAGTACAAAGAGACATTGGCTTGTTTGATGATTACATACCCTAGCACACATGGTGTCTTTGAAACGGCTGTAAAACAAATTTGCCAAACTATTCATGATAATGGAGGACTCGTTTATATGGATGGAGCCAATATGAATGCTCAGGTAGGCTTGACGAGTCCAGGAGCTATTGGAGCAGATGTATGTCACCTCAATTTGCATAAGACTTTTGCCATACCTCACGGCGGCGGTGGACCAGGTATGGGGCCAATTTGTGTGAATAGTAAATTAGCGCCATATCTTCCGAAACATAAATTATTAGAGACTGGAGGACATAAAGGTACCACAGCTGTATCGGCCACACCTTATGGCAGTGCTAGCATATTGCTGATTTCTTATGGATATATTAGAATGTTGGGTAAAGAAGGATTGACAGATGCTACCAAGTATGCAATACTTAACGCCAACTATATGAAAGCAAGATTAGAAGAAGCCTATCAGATACTTTACACTGGTGAGATGGGCAGAGCAGCACATGAAATGATTGTGGATTTGAGGCAATTTAAACCACTAAATATAAGTGCGGAAGACATCGCTAAACGTCTTATAGATTATGGGTTTCATGCGCCTACCTTATCCTTTCCTGTAGCGGGCACATTGATGATAGAGCCTACAGAAAGTGAGGATAAAGCTGAATTGGATAGATTTTGTGACGCAATGCTTTCTATAAGAAAAGAGATAGACCAAGTGGCCTCAGGTGAGATGGATGCAGATTCTCATGTATTGAGTAATGCACCTCATACAGCCGACGTTGTCACTGCTGATGTCTGGCCTTATACGTACAGTAGGGAAAAAGCGGCATATCCTTTACCTTATTTGCGTGAGGGATATAAGTTTTGGCCTAGTGTCGCCAGGGTGGATGGAGCGCATGGTGATAGAAATTTGATTTGTGTATGTCCGCCTATAGAAAGTTACCAATCAGCTGAATAAATTTTTCCATAAATATTTGGAAAAGTCCAACATTTGTAGTACCTTTGCGGCCATTTTTAAAATTTATTAAAACACAACACAATGATTGCAATCGTAAACATAGCCGGTCAGCAGTTTAAAGTG
>DAIPYV010000147.1:0-8631 GCA_036782555.1 Saprospiraceae bacterium | reverse complement strand
CTACAGCTTTATGGATGTCTTCTGTCTCGTGACCAGCGCTGATTTGTACTCTGATACGTGCTTTTCCTTTAGGTACTACAGGATAGAAAAAACCTATCACATAGATGCCTTCTTCAAGGAGAGCGTTGGCAAATTTCTGTGCTAAAGGTGCGTCGTATAGCATAACAGGTGTTATAGCATGTTCGCCAGGAATGATATCAAAACCTGCTTTGGTCATTTCTGAGCGGAAGAGCTTTGTATTCTCTGCTAATTTATCTACAAGATGTGTACTCTCTGTCAATAATTCCAATACTTTTATGGAAGCGCCTACAATAGATGGCGCTAACGTATTTGAAAACAAATAGGGACGCGACTTTTGGCGCAAAAGTTCTACTATTTCCTTTTTAGCGGCAGTAAAACCCCCAGATGCACCCCCTAAAGCTTTGCCAAATGTCCCTGTAATGATATCAACTCTACCGAATGCGCCTGAATGTTCTGCAGAACCACGACCTGTTTTACCTACAAAACCAGTAGCATGGCAGTCGTCCAACATGGTGATAGCTCCATATTTGTCAGCAAGATCACATATTTTGTCAATTTGTGCTATGACACCATCCATAGAGAATACGCCATCTGTCGCTATCATCACTCTGCGCGCACCTTTGTCACGGGCTTCTTGGAGTTTAGCTTCAAGGTCTGTCATATTGTTGCTTTCGTACCGGTATCTGACCGCTTTGCATAGTCTAATACCATCTATTATAGAGGCGTGATTGAGCGCATCAGAAACGATAGCATCTTCTGGTCCCAACAAAGGTTCGAATAATCCGCCATTGGCATCAAAGGCTGCGGCATAGAGTATAGAGTCTTCTTGACCTACAAATTGTGCTATCTTTTCTTCCAGTATTTTATGTATGTCTTGTGTACCACATATAAACCTTACTGAAGACATACCAAAACCGTGACTATCTATAGCTTCTTTTCCAGCTTTTATGACTTCTGGATGAGATGAAAGACCCAGATAATTGTTTGCACAAAAATTGAGAACATCTTTTCCCGCGGTGGTTTTTATGTGTGCGCTTTGTGGCGTGGTGATGATTCTTTCAGATTTGAATAATCCTGCGTCTCGTAATTCTTGCAGTTCTTGGCTTATTTCTCTTATCATTTGGTGTCTATCTTGCATTTTAATTGGTTTTTATTTTTGATAATGGGGTTTAAGATGGGTGAGCATATCTTCTGTCATGGATGGTAAATCATAATCAGGTACCCAGTTCCAATCCTGCCTTGCTATACTGTCATCTATACTTTCTGTCCAGGACGATGCTATTTCTTGTCGATGGTCTGGTTTATAGGTCACTTCAAAATAAGGAATATGCTTTTTGATTTCATCTGCTATTTCTTTTGGCGAAAAACTCATAGCGGCCACATTATAGCTTGAGCGGACTTTGACGCTTTCTTTGGGAGCCTCCATCAAGTCAATCGTCGCTTTAATTGCATCATCCATATACATCATGGGTAGTCTAGTATCTTCCGCCAAAAAACATTCATAATAGCCGTTTTTGAGCGCCTCATGGTATATCTCTACTGCATAATCAGTAGTACCACCACCAGGCAGAGATTGCCATCCGATAATGCCAGGATATCTCAAAGAGCGCACGTCAACCCCATATCTTTGAAAGTAATAATTGCACCAATGTTCACCTGTGGCTTTGCTCATTCCGTAAACTGTGGTGGGTAACATGGGGACATCTTGTGGGGTATTGATTCTAGGTGTGGTAAGTCCAAAAACTGCAATAGTGGATGGGAAAAAAACTTTTTCCATATTAAATTCTTTTGCTAATTCTAGTACCGTGAGCAATCCATTAAGATTGATATTCCATGTCTTAATGGGGTGCCATTCTCCATTAGCTGAAAGTATGGCCGCTAGATGATAGATTTGTGTGATTTTTTGGTCTTGGACCAATTCTCTGAACCTCTGACTATTAAGTATATCCAAGAATTCAAAAGGCTCATTTTGATCATTGGTTTTCGTAATGTCTGTGGCTAATACATTATCAGATCCGTACGTTTCCCTTAACTTTTGAGTGAGTACTCTTCCTATTTGTCCATTGGCTCCTGTTACCAGTATTTTAGATGTCTGCATTCGGTTGTGGTTTGTAGGCCCAAAGATACAGACATTATTTATTTTGTAATGAAATATTTTGTTTAAAACTATAATTTCATTAAAGTCCTAAATCAATATTGTCAAATCAAATATCAAATCTCATAAATCATAGCATTGATATTCATACCAGCCCCTACTGAAGCAAAAACTACGATATCACCAGTAGACAAAGTATGATGGCCTAATTCGTTTTTCATCAGTAAATGATATAGTGTAGGTATTGTAGCGACGCTAGAATTTCCCAATTTATGGATACTCATAGGCATAATTCCCTCAGGTGGACGCTGTTCAAATAACTTATAAAATCTGTGTATAATAGCTTCGTCCATTTTTTCATTAGCTTGGTGTATGAGTACCTTCTTTATTCTATTGAGGCTGATTCCACTTTTTCTTAAACATTCAGCCATAGCTTTTGGCACGTGTGTAAGTGCAAACTCGTATATTTTTCTGCCGTGCATTTTGATATATTTAATATCTCGATCTAGTTCTTTATTGTATGAAGGACCATAATACAAGTAGTAAGCCTCATCATAAGTATAAGTTGCAGTACTAAAACTAATTATACCACCGCTTTGTTCTGTGGATTGAATTATTGTTGCTCCTGCGCCATCGGCATATATCATGCTGTCTCTGTCATGTTTGTCTACCACTCGAGATAGGGTCTCCGCACCAATTACTAAACATGTTTTGGCCATTCCAGCTTTGATGAAAGCCTGCCCCTGAATAACACCTTCCAACCATCCTGGACAGCCAAAAAGCATGTCATAAGCCACGCATTTAGGGTTTTTTATCTTTAGTCCATGTTTGATTCTACTGGCCAAACTAGGTAATATATCCGTCTGTACGGTCTTGTTAGTGACATCACCAAAATTGTGCGCCAAAATGATGTAGTCCAATTCTTCAGCATCTATCCCTGCATCTTCTATGGCCCTTTGGGCTGCAATTGTAGCAATGTCTGATGTTTTTAGATTATCATCCACATATCTGCGCTCTTCTATTCCAGTGATCTGCTTAAATTTTTCAGCTATGACCTCGTTAGAATCGCTTAATACAGTTCCATCTTCATTGAAAAAAGAATGTTGGCAAAAGTCAATATTCTTTATCTTATTTTCAGGAATGTAGACACCAGTACCAATGATTTTAATGTTCATTATCGTGTGAAATTTATTATGAAAAAAAACGGTAAAATCTCGAATTTAGAAAATACCGTTTATATTTTTTTGTTGAAAAAATATATATTTTAATCTCTTAGCTTTGATAATAATCGTAAAAACTCGATATACAACCATACAAGTGTCACAACTAAGCTCAAAGCACAAAACCATTCCATATACTTGGGTGCTTGTGCCTCTTCCGCTTTTTCAAAATTATCAAAATCCAATAGAAGATTAAGTGCAGCCACACCTATGATCACCACACTTATACCTATACCTATAGTGCCACTTTCGTGTAGATAGGGTACATTAAACCCTACAAAACTACCAATAAAGCTTACAAGATAAACTAAAAATATAGCACCAGTAGCCATCATAACACCCGACCTAAATTTTTCTGTCACTGTGATAAGGCCACTTTTATAAAGCATCAACATAGCAAACAACGTAGCCACGGTCAAACTTACCGCTTGTAAGATGATACCGTCCATCATACTTGCATACATAGACGATATCACACCCAATGCCAGTCCTTGAAGCGCAGCATAAATGGGAGCAGCTATGTGGGATGTATGTGGCTTGAATGAGGCGACTAAGACCGCTATCAATCCTCCTACTACACCCGTAATTAATAAAAACATACTGGGTACTGAAAAACCATATAAAGCAGTAGCAATAAGTACAGACAACAGAATCAATGACTTATTAACTGCCCCTGAAATGGTAGTGGTATCTTCTCTGCCTCGTACAAGGCCATCGTGACGAGCATATTCTTTCAGTTTTTCTTCATTGAGAATAGGATTCTTGGATTCAAAAAAAGATTTAGACATTTTAGTTATTTATGTGATGGGTAAAATTTTATATTATAGTGTGCAAAATAAATACAAATGCTGAAATAAACAAAATATTTTCGATAAAATTGCCAAAAAAGAATATAAAAAAGGTACTACCTCCAGTTTCTAGCGTTAATTTTTGATACTTCAGGACATTCTATTCCTCCAAAATATCTCAGTATCGATACACCAACGAAAGTGTATCTATCATTGTTTTTTGAATTACCACGTTGTCTACCCGCTAATCCAATGCCATCCACTAAAGATCTATCTGAAAGGGCAACAGCAATTTCACCTCTTGTTCCTCTAAGCTCATCTTTGTCAGGAAACTCTGTACTAACATCATCCAGATAATCTGTAAATAAAAACCTCAAACTCATGTCTATGTTAACACTCCATACTCTATTGACATCAAACTTGAATCCACCTCCCAAAACCCAGCCACCGCTGATAAGCCCATATTCAGAACCTGGAATTTGTCCCTCAGTGCCTAAACTTCTTAACGCATATCGAGTTCCATCTAAATCCGCTGTAGGGTTATACCTGAACACATTAAAACCGCCAAACATGTATGGGGTCATGTTATGCGTCGGGTGTCCATGCTCATAACTAAAGAAATTAAACTCAAGAGTATTGGTCCAGTCAATTAGATTGCTTCTAAAACTCAGGTTTCTATTTCTTTCAAAATTGTTTTTAGAGCCAGCATCATCTGCACCTACACGGGCATAACTTAACTGTGTTTTGATAGCCACTCTGGTATCAAAATTCCTGCGAGCCATAATACCCAGAGCCAATCCTGGTTTTTGGATTAACTTTGATGTGTTGATGTCACCATGGTAGAAACTCGTTCCTACCCAACCGCCCAATTCATACCCTTTTTGAGATAATGAAACGCCTTTCAAAGCTAGAAGCAAGATAAATAAAAAAATCGTTCTTATTGTCATATGATAAATAAAACGCAAATATAGCTCATTTTGTTATGTGATAATGCTAAAATACATAAATAGTTGTTAGCAATGACGAAGAGTTTGTTTCTATTTTAAAATTGAGTAATAATAGTGACATAACAGAACGTTTTTAATAAGTACTTTTGTGCATATAAATTTACTTACTCATGACAAATATTCTCATTGCTATCATCATTTTACATCTTATTGTAGGCTTTGGTTTTATGCTTTGGAAATTGAATGGCCCTGTTAATGATGAGGATGATTTTAGGGAATAAAGACAATGGTTTTAAATTAGTTTTTAACAACAGTGATTTTTTGAATTAAAAAAGGCTTACAATGTCTTTAAAGTAAGCCTTTCTAGAAAAAAATAATTTTATAATTTTATTTTTTTCTAAGAGTGATAACTTGGTCACATCCTGACTCATCATCCTTGGTATTAATAACCAAACTATTTCTATCACTATTTAATGTGCCCTCAGTTTTCTCACCGGTAGTGGGTGTGAATGTGATTTTATCACCTGAGATAGAGTAGGTACCTGTTTCTGATGTGTTATCAACCTGCCCAAATATCGTTGTTTTAGAATTGAAGGTATAGTTTTTATCTGTCAATACAGCCGTACCACATAGCTCTATTTCAAAACCCAATACAGATTCTTTAAAACATCCATTTGTGAAATTTACTGTTCCGTTTACATCACTATCAAGGCAGTTAGTGCTTACAACGCTTGTAAAATCCCAATTTCCTACAACTGATTTTTCATCTTTCGAACAAGATAATATTAGACTCGTCATCAAAACTAGTACTAAAAAATTTCTAAGAATTAACATAATTAAATTTATTTTATGAATTAAAAATGCAAAATTAGTTAAATTTAATAAATATAGAATTAAATTGATAATTATTTTTTTAATTTAGATTTTGTTTCTTAATTTTACTTATCTTTGTACTTAATGGAGTGTTTAATAATATTATGATAGTAAAAGACCATAAAATACCTGAAGGTCCATTAGAAAACAAATGGACACTTTATAAGCAAAATGCAGAATTGGTTAGCCCGGCTAATCGTAAAAAGATGCATATCATAGTAGTTGGTGCTGGATTGGCTGGAAGTTCAGCCGCTTCCACTTTAGCTGAATTGGGTTACAACGTAGAAGTCTTTTGTTATCATGATAGTGCTAGACGTGCTCATTCAGTAGCGGCTCAGGGTGGCGTCAATGCAGCTAAAAACTACAAAAACGATGGCGATAGCACAATGCGTATGTTTATTGACACCCTTAAAGGTGGTGACTTTAGGGCCCGCGAAGCCAATGTTTACCGTCTGGCTGAGACCTCAATGGGATTAATAGATCATGCCGTCGCCCAAGGTGTGCCTTTTGGGAGAGAGTATGGCGGTTATCTAGACAATCGCTCATTTGGTGGTGTGCAGGTCAGCAGAACCTTTTATTCCAAAGGCCAAACCGGACAACAGCTACTCATGGGCGCTTATCAATCTATGATGCGACAGGTGGCGTTAGGAAGTATAAAGATGCACAAGCACCATGAAATGCTGGACCTTGTAGTAGAAAACGGCCAAGCCAAAGGTATCATATCTAGGGATCTGTTGACAGGCGAGATAAAAAGACATGCTGCACACGCAGTCGTGTTAGCTACAGGTGGCTTTGGGAAAATCTACTACTTATCTACATTAGCTATGGCTTGTAATGGTTCGGCCATCTGGCGAGCTCACAAAAAAGGCGCTTACATGGCTAATCCGAGTTGGACACAAATACACCCAACCTGTCTGCCACAGATGGGAAAAAGCCAGTCTAAACTCACACTCATGTCTGAGTCATTGCGGAATGATGGGCGCATTTGGGTGCCCAAAGTCAAAGATGACCTAAGGGCGGCCAAAGATATACCAGAGTCAGAAAGAGACTACTATCTCGAAAGGAGGTATCCAGCATACGGTAATTTAGCACCGAGAGACATATCCTCCAGAGCCGCCAAAGAACGTATAGATGCAGGACATGGTGTCGGCCCAGAAAATAATGGTGTTTATCTTGACTTTGCACATGCTATAAAAAACAAAGGTCAAGACCATATCAAAAACCAGTATGGCAATCTCTTTGATATGTACGAAAAGATTACAGGCATCAATGCGTATAAAGAACCGATGATTATAGCGCCTGCTGCCCATTTTTCTATGGGGGGTCTATGGGTAGATTATGAACTCATGAGTAATCTACAAGGTCTTTATATTTTGGGCGAAGCCAACTTTTCTGATCATGGGGCAAATAGGTTAGGTGCAAATTCACTGCTTCAAGCCTGCGTAGACGGCTACTTTATTTTACCTTATACTCTAGCTAACTATTTGGCTCAACAATTGAATACACCTTTGACCATAGAAAATTGTGCTTTTGATGTTTCTCAAAATGATGTCGTCAAACAATTGGATTTTCTGACTAAGGCCAACGGAGATAGGAGCATAGATTATTACCATAAAAACTTGGGATTTTTATTGACAAAATATTGTAGCGTTTCGCGTAGTAAGGAAGGATTGAAGTCTGCTATTTCCGAAATACAAGTACTCAAAGATGAATTTTTTATTGGAAATTTTTGGATACCCCAAGATGCACTTTCATACAATTCGGAATTAGAAAAAGCGGGTCGAATGGTGGATTATTTTGACTTAGGTCTCTTGATGTGCCAAGATGCTTTGACTAGAGAAGAGTCATGTGGCGCTCATTTTAGAGAAGAATACCAAACACCTGACGGCGAGGCTTTAAGAAATGATCATGATTATTGTTACAATTCACTTTGGGAATGGTCTGGACAAGCATTAAACCCGATTTTCCATAAAGAGCCTTTAGAATTTGAGCTTTTAAAACCTGTGGTAAGGTCGTATAGATGATCAAAGTTTTAGCGAGAAATATTGATAATGTCTAAAGTTAAAGATGCAATCTCTAAAATATCATTATTTGTATCAAGGTCGGACTTTCTATAAAATCTATCAAAAGGGGGAAATACTCCTTGATTGCTTTTCTGCAGCTTTTTCATCGTGGTGCGGTAAATCGAGGAAAGGAAAAAAGTATGTGTTATTTCATTGATTTGGTCATTTATGTAATACCTCAATTTAAAGGTTTGAATTGAAGGAGACATGACCATAGGATAGGTGAAAAATTCTCCTTTGGCAGGGTATTTCTTTAATGTCACAAAAGGATATCCTTCAAATTCTATTTCTCCGAGACTTTTAATGGAAGAGAGAGGTTCTGTCATGGGTGGTAAAAGTGGTCCTTGAAATCTACGCAATTCACTTTGTTTAAGAAAACACTTTAATGTGTCTTTATTTATGATAAAATAGGAATTAGACCAGTCTATGACGATATCCTCGTGCCCGATATTTTTTACTGTAATAATGGGAACGCCCATGTCCGCCCACCAATCATATTTGATATGAACAATATCTGTATCGCTTTGAAATTGATTCTTGTCATCTTGGGGTACATCGTGGCTGGCCACTACAAATATACTAATGGAATTACAACTTGTCAAGTAAAGCAAGCTGGTTAGTAAT
>DAIPYV010000146.1:0-8634 GCA_036782555.1 Saprospiraceae bacterium | reverse complement strand
GGGTCGTATTTTAAAATATTTTCTACTGTCAAGTGACTACCAAACGGCTCTAAAACAGGCAGTACTACACTACCACTGCGTTCAATGACAGTCACACCAGGTATATAATCAAAAAAGCCATCGGGCTGAGGATCG
Source organism: Saprospiraceae bacterium (assembly GCA_036782555.1). GTDB lineage: Bacteria > Bacteroidota > Bacteroidia > Chitinophagales > Saprospiraceae > OLB9. The sequence continues at coordinate 8,499 of DAIPYV010000146.1, read as the reverse complement.
CCAAATCTATTGAGATTATCTAGATTAAAAAGTTGCAACAAAGGCACGCGATTAAGTGTCGGGTCGGGTATGAATTTCTTAAATGACCCATCTGTAAGGTCGTCTTCAAAGAAAATATCAAATTCAAAGTCATCGGCACTCAATTGACCCACACCCAAATTGTACACATTTTTCATCATCAGGTCCCACATAGGTGATGTCGTGGTTTGATTGGTAGATTTAAGTAATTTTACAAAGTGTACTTTTGGTGGTTCTACGCTTGTTGTATCTGTTTGTCTGGCGGGTTGAGTGGCGTTAAGAGATATCTGTCCTACTTGGTACACCGTATCACAGTTAGATGTAAAGAAGTAATTGAACGCGACACCCAATACTTGATTGGGTCTCAACCTCATATTTAATGATATTGTTCCTAATTGTTCATTGTACGAAAACTCTTGAGGTGACAACCTACGGCCTCTAAATACTTCAAAGTCCCTAGTTCTGACAAGTCCGATATTGGGACTTTCTAATTCTCTGGCTACACGATCTATATCGTTGATGCCTCGAGTTCTGGTGAGTTTTTCATAGATGTCATTGGCTTCATTGCGGGGTAGACATCTTGGGTCGTCCATAAAATCATTATCTACTGCACCACAATTGATTCTATTAAAAGTGGGATCTGAAGTAAATTTAGAGGCATTGGCTTCACCCAAGTCTGCGATGGCTGCCACCATGGTGGAATTGTCTTGAAACTCCGGTCTATCATCGGATATCCACACTTCTATCTGAGCTATTTGAAAAGCTGTACCTATATAGGGTAAATTAGTAAGATTCCGTTCATAGGTTTCCCTATTGTAGTGAGAGATAAAGAAGTGTCTGTTTTCGTCATATTTGTTGGGTGTTATGATAAACTCCTGCTCCTGCTGACCATTTTCGATCCGGATATTATTGGCCTTTGACCTTTGTTGAGATACCAAGCCTGTCAATCTTAATCGGCCAAATTGTACCTCTGTCTTAAGACCAAATAAACTTTGAGCACCTTGTATTAAGTTTCCTCTAAGGGGCATACTTACATTACCGGCTTCTATCTTTTTGATGATGTCATCCTCTGAAAAGGCATCTGAGTCGAAGGCCATTTTCATTTGTCTATCAAAGTTGAATGTGGACTGTGTGTCGTAGTTGAAATCTAAATCTAATTTTTTCCCAATTTTTCCATCTACATTCATACGGATTAATGGAGTGGGGAAGTCAGGTTGGCTTTGACGTTGTGCTCTCAAGGGTAGGTTAGGGTCATCTCTTCGACTGTATAACCAGCCTATGCTTAAATCTACACTACCTTGTGGCTTGATATTGACCTCTGTGCCACCAAATAATCTATCTATGAGTGAATTTTCCAATTCAACTTTATCCATGGGGTCTATCCTCCCTGACCTTGATTTTTTATCTGATTTGATACCTGCTAGCGTTTCAAAATACTTTTTTTCTTGCTCACCACCTACATAGGCCATATACTCATCAAAGGTCATATAGGTAGGAGTGCGATAATACTCGTCTCCTATTTTTTCATAGACTATATATTGACCAGTCTTTGAATCAAATTCAACACCTTGTTTAATTTCTTTGGTAGTGATATCGAAGGGATTGTATTTTTTATCAGTGATAAAGTCATTATATCTGTCTTCCCACGGAATGGTATCCGTGACAGTATGGTGTGACAAGGAGGACTGATAAGGATCTGGTAGGTTTTTTGAAAGAGTGTTGCCAAAAGACATTTTAACTCCTGCACTTAATATTAAAATCCAAAAAAGAATATTTCTAAAATTCATATATTTATGAGATATTTCTATCGCTTTTAAATAGGTATTGGTAAAATACAACGTAAATAAACGGCATATTACAGCATGTATTGTATTATCACACTTAAAATTGTGGTATTAGCTCATATTTTTTAATACATACTTGATCAAATCTTCTACTTGCTCGATGTTAGGATTTTTTTCGAGGACAAATTTGACTTGTTTTTCCACCACAGGTTTAGGAAATCCTAATGCTATAAGGGCAGAAATGGCTTCGTGTCTGAAGGTTTGTACTTCTTGGCTTATCAAAACTACAGGATCTGAGCCTGATTCTTTGATGACTTTATCTTTTAGGTCCAAGATGATTCTTTTGGCAGTTTTGGGTCCGATACCCTTCACTTTTCCAAGAGCCACAGCATTTTCATGGATTATGGCACCACGCACCTCATCAGGATTCATATACGATAAGATGACACGCGCAGTATTGACACCTATGCCAGACACAGAAATTAAAAGTATAAAAAGCGATCTTTCATCATCGTCATAAAAACCATATAGAGATTGTTCATCTTCTTTGACATTGAGGTAGGTAAATATCTTTACTTTTTGAAGATTTTCTAATTTGGAATAGGTGTTTAGACTAATATTTACGTGGTAGCCTACTCCGTGGCAATCTACATAAATGAATGTGGGTGTCTTGTGGGTTATCTCTCCGTTGAGGTATGCTATCATATTTATTTTCTTATTTAAATTAGTGTTTTTGGATGAATCGTAAACGATTTTTGAATAACAAAACCGCAAAGATAAAAAATATTTATATATTATATCAAAAATTAATATGATGGAGTGAATTTTCTGAATTTTTATAAACTAGGCGACAAATATTGAGCTTATTAAATAGATTTCCAGAATGCCAGATTGGTAACCTAATTTTATTGATTAATAAAATATTGAGATGCTTATTAAAACATCTTTGCATTTTAGGTATTTTAATTGTTGGTTTTTCTGCAAAACACAGCAAAAATTGGTAAATATTTTTTTGGTATTTTACTAGCATTAGTGTTTTTTTCATTTTAAATATAGTTTTAATCCCTTAACGAAATCAATATTGGTATGAATTCTAAAATTTGGTCATTGCTGTTTTTTGTTGTTTTATTGGCTTGCAAAAAGGACAATAAAACGACGGATTCTACGCAGAACATAGCGGATACTCCTAAAGCATTAATTGTAGAGGGTATTGTAGCAAAAATGACAAAGACAAGTGACAATATAAATACTACAGGTAGTGTCATGGCCAATGAAGAGATGGAATTGAGAAGTGAAATTTCAGGAAAAATAAAAAGTATAAATTTTAAAGAAGGGACATTTGTAAATAAAGGACAGCTTCTCGTCAAGTTGGAAGATGATGACTTACAAGCCCAATGGAATAAATTAAAAGTAGAAATAGAACTAGCGGAAAAGAAAGAAACTAGACAGAAAAAATTACTGACTTCATCTGCCATTACTGAAGATGAATATGAGAGTACTATGATGAATCTTAAAATTCTAAAAACTAATGAGGACATACTCAGGGCATCTATACAAAAGACAAAAATTATTGCTCCTTTCAGTGGTATAGTAGGTTTGCGATCAGTGAGTTTAGGGGCGTTCATTTCGCCTATGGACATAGTAGCTACTATACAAAACATACAACCGTTAAAATTAGAATTTTCAGTACCTGAAAAATACAATAATCTCATATCAACAGGTAAAGTGATACAGTTTACCATCGCAGGAGTAACGGAGACATTAAGTGCTACCGTCTATGCCAAAGAACCCAAAATCGACCCCAATACTCGTACGATTAAAATCAGAGCTACTTTTAGTAATCCTTCCAATAAAATCTTTCCTGGATCATTTGCTAATATCAATATCCCTATAGGAAAACAGACAGAAGTCATTATGGTACCGACCCAAGCGTATATACCACAACAAGAAGGCGCTAGTGTCTTAATTAGAAAAAATGGAATGGTTACTCCCATACAAGTTATCGCAGGTGGAAGGACAGAGCGTTCTATAGAAATATTAGAAGGTCTAAACTCTGGAGACACCGTTTTGACTACAGGTATTTTACAGCTGAAACCCGGGATGCCTGTAGAGGTGAATATTACAGATAATAATCTTATTAATTAAACAAAACTAAGCTAGATGAGATTATCTGAAATAAGTATCGATAGACCTGTATTAGCCACAGTCATGTCCATTGTGATTGTGGTTTTTGGTGTGATTGGGTTTAGTTTTTTAGGTGTGAGAGACTATCCAAGTGTAGATCCTCCTGTCATATCTGTAAGCACCACATACACAGGTGCCAATTCAGAAGTCATCATATCCCAAATAACAGAGCCGCTCGAGGAAGCTATCAATGGTATAGACGGTGTCAAATCCATAGTATCTGTCAGTAGTGATGGACGTAGTACCATCACAGTGGATTTTGATTTAGACATAGATCTTGAGACAGCTGCCAATGATGTGAGAGATAGAGTGTCACGCGCTCAAAGAAATCTACCTCCTGACGCAGAGCCTCCTATCATCAGTAAGGCAGATGCCAATGCACAACCTATATTGTCTCTCACTGTCCAAAGTAAGTCTAGGTCATTACTTGAATTATCAGCCATAGGTAATGATATCTTTAAAGAGCGGTTTCAGACTATACCAGGAGTCAGTGGTGTCAATATCTGGGGTGAAAAAAAATACTCAATGAAGCTCATCATGGATCCTCAAAAAATGGTGGCTCAAAATATCACTCCTGTGGATGTAAGGAATGCCTTGCAAGCTTCCAATATAGAGCTTCCTACAGGCCAAATAGATGGTGAAAATACCGAAGTTAATATTAGAACATCTGGGCGTATAGAGACAGTAGAGGAGTTTAATGATCTTATCATACGCGAAAGTGAAGGCACTGTCATTCGCTTTAAAGATATCGGTAGAGCCGAATTGCGTCCAGAAAACGAAAGGTCTTTATTAAGGGGAAATGGGGCTATCCCTATGATCGGCGTAGCTGTTTCGCCTCAGCCAGGGGCCAATTATGTAGCCATAGCAGACGAATTTTATAAGCGGCTCGAGGCTATCAAAAAAGAAGTGCCAGAAGACCTAGAAATAGGTATGGCTTTAGATATGACTATCGGAATTAAAAAAGCTATCAGCGAGGTAGAAGAAACTATACTTATTGCTTTCGGTCTTGTAGTGCTTGTGATATTTTTGTTCTTACGCAATTGGCGTTCTACATTGATACCCGTGGTGGCTATACCCATCTCTTTGATTAGTGCTTTTTTTATTATGTATTTGGCAGGTTTTTCTATCAATATTTTGACATTATTAGGAATAGTATTGGCCACTGGATTAGTCGTGGATGATGCCATAGTGGTGCTTGAAAATATTTATCAAAAGATAGAAAAAGGTATGGAACCCAAAAAAGCCGCCTATCAAGGTAGCGAAGAGATATTTTTTGCTATTATTTCTACTACGATAACATTGGCTGCCGTGTTTTTGCCTATTATGTTTTTACAGGGACTGACAGGAAAACTCTTCAAAGAATTTGGTGTGGTAGTAGCTGGTGCTGTTTTGGTATCAGCTTTTGTATCGCTGACACTGACACCTATGATGAGTTCTAAGTTATTGAAAAAAGGAGATCATGAAAAAGGTCTTTATAAAATGACAGAGGGTTTTTTTGTAGGTCTTACATCATTTTATGGCAAAACATTGAACGGGTTTTTAAGATTTAGGTGGATGGCTATCTTCATAATGTTAATATCCTTTGCGATAATTTATTTTTTAGGGAGACAATTGCCTAGTGAATTAGCTCCTCTTGAAGATAAAGCCAGATTCAGCATCAATGTCACTGGGCCAGAAGGTTCTTCGTTTGATTATACCAATAATTTTTTAACACGTATCATTGCGGATGTAGAAGAAATACCGGAAAAAGAGAGTATTCTTTCTGTGACAGCACCAGGATTTGGTGCCTCCAGGGCTTCTAATACGGGTTTTGTACGGGTATCTTTGACCCAGCCTGAGGAGCGTAATCGAACACAAATGGAGATAGCTGATGAATTTTCCAAATCTATAAGCAAATATACAGAAGGCCGTGTATTTATTAATCAAGAACAAACTATAGGAGATAGGAGAGGTGGATTACCTGTACAATTTGTTATCATGGCACCCAATTTTGACGAACTTAAAAGAGTCGTACCTACATTTTTGGAGAGAGCTAGACAACGCGAGGAATTTCAGGCTGTAGATATCAATTTGAAATTTAATAAACCTGAAATTGATATCTCAATAGATAGGAATAGAGCTCAAGCATTGGGCATTTCAGTCATGGATATAGCTCAGACCTTACAGCTCTATTTTGCTGAACAAAGACTTGGCTTTTTCATCAAGAATGGTAAACAATACTCCGTAATAGGTATGGCTGATTTGGATTATAGAAATGAGCCTTCAGATATCAAGTCCATATATATGCGGAGTTCGAAAGGAGAAATGGTACAAATGGACAATCTTATCACAATAGAAGAGAAGAGTAATCCTCCACAATTGTATAGGTTTGATAGGTTTGTATCTGCAACTTTCTCTGCAGGTCCAGCTAGTGGATATACCTTAGGACAAGGAATAGAAGCCATGAGAGAGATCAGTTCAGAAGTACTTAATGAAAATTTTTCAACGGCTTTGACAGGACCCTCAAAAGATTTTGAGGAGAGTTCTTCTACGTTGCTTTTTGCATTTTTATTGGCATTGCTATTGGTATATTTGATTCTAGCAGCTCAGTTTGAAAGTTTTATTGACCCCATTATTATCATGATTACAGTGCCATTAGCTCTATCTGGAGCGGTACTCTCACTTTGGGTGACTGATTCTACACTCAATATATTTAGCCAGATAGGTATCATCGTATTAGTGGGTATAGTTACAAAAAACGGAATTTTAATTGTAGAGTTTGCCAACCAAAAAAAGGAACAAGGTTTAAAAAAATTGGAAGCTGTAAAAGAAGCGGCTGTATCTCGTATGCGTCCTATTTTGATGACTAGTTTAGCTACTATGTTGGGTGCACTTCCTATTGCATTAGCTTTTGGGGCAGCATCTGTCTCGAGAGTATCTATGGGTATTGCTATTATTGGCGGATTGTTATTTTCATTGATTTTGACACTTTTCGTGATACCAGCACTTTACACATTTATGTCAAGAAATTAAAAATTGAGTATTTATGGTTGTTCGTTCTATTTGTATCAAATTTTTATTCACCGTTGTTATATTTACGTTGTCTAAGGTGATATCCACAGCACAAGAAGTGCTCACACTGCAAGATGCTATAGCAATAGCTTTGAAAAACAACTATAATATCCGAATGGCTAACAATCAAACGAATATCGCCTATGTCAATAATACATTAGGGAATGCGGGATTTTTACCCAATTTGAATCTTGGTGTCGGGCAGAACTTCAATGTAAACAACACCGAGCTTAAATTTTTTAGTGGGGAAACTCGGGAAGGTACCAATCAAATAGATAATCTCAACGCCAATCTTATACTTGGATGGACGCTTTTCGATGGTATGCAAATGTTTATCAATCGGGATAGACTCACAGAAATGGAACTTATGGGTAAAAGTAATGCCCGATTGCAAATAGAAAAAACATTGTTTCAGGTATTCACTATATATTACAATATTGAACAACAACTCAAAAGAATACAGTCTATCCAAGAGGCTATCCAACTATCAAAAGAACGGGTTGAACTAGCTACTATAAGGATAAACCTCGGTGCAGCTACAGAGCTAGACATCCTAACAGCCGAAGTGGATATCAATGCAGATAGTGCACTGATCATTCAAGAACAATTGGTCGTAAAAAACCTTAAGGTCGCTCTCAATGAAGTCATGGGTATAGATGCGGAGAGCGAATATGATGTGATGGAAGCACCTATTTTGCCTCCTATAGACATGCAATTGGCCAAGGAAAAGGCTTTGATTAATAACACAGAAATGATATTGGCAGATCATAATCTGAAGCTAGGAGAATTTAATTTAAAGCAATGGAAATCCAATGTTTATCCCCAGATAGATTTGAATGCCGCTTATAATTTTAATAGACAAAATGCACAGATTGGCATCTTACAGTTCAATCGGACATCTGGCCTAGCTTTAGGACTCACAGCCACATGGAATATATTTAATGGATTCAATAATAAACGGGAAATACAAGTAGCTAGACTTAATATCGAGAATCAATTGTTAGCCAAAGAACAAATAAAAAATGCACTCAGCGCAGAAATTCTAACTTCCATTAACGAATACCAAACCGCTATGAAAATCTCCGCTCAGGAAGATAAAAACCTTGTCGTTGCTGAGAGAAATCTTTCTATCACAAAAGAGAGATTAAATGCTGGAGCACTGACCAACATAGAGCTTAGACAAGCTCAACTGAATTTAATCAATGTGCAATTTCGGAAAATAACGGCTGATTTTAATGCTAAAATGGCAGACTTAAATTTAAGGCGCTTATCCGGTGATGTTATTGAAGGCCAGTTTTAGACTGATCATCTATCTATTTTGAGTTTTGACCACTTCTATAACTATATCTGGGTAGTCAGAAATTATGCCATCTACTCCCCATTTCAATGTGTTTTTTATATCTTCTTCTTCATTGACTGTCCATGGGATGATTTTCATGTTTTTAGCCTTACATTGTAGTAT
>DAIPYV010000145.1:0-8665 GCA_036782555.1 Saprospiraceae bacterium | reverse complement strand
ACCATTCTATCTTTACCTTGTAAATCTTGTAGTAATTTTATATTCTTTAGACCTTTTTGTTCAAACAATTGATATGTTTCTTTTCCATAATTTTCATTGATTTCGACCAAAATTAGGCAGCCTTTGTCTTGAGTTTGTATAGTTAAATCCAAGATGACTCTATAAAATTCAAGAGCATCATCATCCACAAATAGAGCAATATGCGGCTCAAAGTCTAGTACATTACGATGCATTCTGTCTTCTTCTTCTGTGGTAATATAAGGAGGATTTGAAATAATCATATCGACTTTGGGTATCTTTGACCAAGCTGAGTTATCTTTAATATCCATTTCCATCCACTGCACAGATACATTGTGAAGATGCGCATTTTGCTTGGCTACGTTTAAAGCATTCTTACAGATATCTACCCCATATAATTTTTCAAAGACATGCTTTTTCCCAAGCGTAATCGGTATTATTCCTGATCCTGTACACAAATCAAAGACATTTTTAATACTATTGATTTTGGATAATTCAAGTGCATGATGTACCAACTCTTCGGTCTCCGGTCTTGGGATAAGGACTGAGGAATCGACTTTAAATTTCAATCCATAGAAATCGGCCCAACCTCCTATGTATTGCCATGGTTCATAATACTTCAACCTTTGAACTGCGTCTTCGATATTGATTACTTCCTGATCAGACAACTTTTTTTCACTGCTAAAATGGGATTTCGTTAAATCTTCCACTAAATATCGGGCTATTATGGATGCTTCCCTTACATCATAAATACCTATCATTCCCTTAGATAAATGTTGATATGCCTCTTGTCCTGTCATTATTTTTTAATAAAGGTAAAAATAAAAAGCAAAATTAAAATAATATTGTAAAATAAGTAGTAGTTCCAATTGATATATGACGAAAGACGAATACCAAGATATTTTTGATTATAAAACATTAAAAATACTTTTTGGAAAAAATAGGCGATTACAGTGGCCATCGCTAATCCATATACGCCCCAAATATTGATAAACCAAAAACTTAAAATGATATTAAGTAGAAGTTCTAAAATACTGGAAACCAAGATAACATTATGTTTTTGCAAAGCCATTGTGAATGTCTGAGGCAATAGTATTCTACTCATCAAAATCAATAAATAAATATTAAAAATATAAGCTGAATCTTTGTACATATCTGAATAAAATATCGGAAAAGCATACGGTGATACAATCATCAAAACATAGGACAATGGATATAGGATGTGCAATAGCTGGGTTGTACGTCTTTTTAAATTATCATGTGAATCTTGGGATAGATTAATCTGAGGAATAAGCGCTACAGAAAGTGAGCTCAACAGTAATGCTGATAAGGGCATTTCTCTCGCACCATATCTAAAAACTGAAAAATAGTCAGGACTAAAATAATGACCTACAAAAATACCATCGACAATATCCATTCCCATGGCAAAAATCATTGTTAATATCAATGGTGTTGAATACTGAAATATTTTTTTTGAAAATTGAAAATCGAAGGCTTTTATTTTCCAAATTTCAACCATAAACATGAGATAAATCCATTTTATAGCACTCCATAAAATAAGAACCAAAAGGAACATGTCTAACGAGGGCCTTAGCATTGCCACAATAATAAAAACTATCAATATACTCAATTGAGTTACAAGCGTATATATTGTTAATTTTTTATACTGATTATTTAAGAACTTTATTCCTTCGATAGCTATTAGAGGCACACTAAAAAACAGATACACAGCACCCCATTCAAGCCTAGGAAGATTATCAATACTTGTAAAAGCAGTAGAAATAGTACCTTTAAAAAGGAGTATTACTAAAGCAAAAATAAAAGACAATACAGCTAATACTATAACAAAATTGTAAGGTAAGTTTAACTTTTCATCATTTGTCATTTTTTTATAGAGCGAAAAAACACCATTATTTATTCCTGAAGACCAAGCAGCACTCAGACTCACTATTATAAATAATATCATTTCATAATACCCTACTTGTTCAGAAGGCAATGCGCTTTTAACCATTATGATAGATAGTAGCAAACTAGTTATATATCTACTTACCTGGTAAAATTGATAAACAAAAACAGAATCCTTAAACTTGGAGTATATAAATGTCACAGGATACATTTAAAAAAGTCACAAGGTAAACAAAATTATATACAAAATATATGTACCTTTTGTTTCTATCAACAAAAAAGCGCTCACCAACCATTGTCGATGAGCGCTTTAATATTTTATTTTTAAATCAAAAAGACTTCGGATTATTCCACTATCACTACATTTGAATTATTAGAAATAGAAACTTGACCGCTTCCAATAAAAAATGGTTTATTATCTGAGTGATTGATCAAATGCAAATTCACATTAGATAAGTTCAATGTTTTGCCAGAATTCACTATAATACTTGGATTGTTTGACTGAAAATCAATACCTATGTAGGGCCTTAAATTAGGACTTAACCCAATAATATTAACATTTTTATTGATGGTCAGTGGTTGATTAATGATGTTAAAATTTGTCACTGGTTGATCAAAATATACACTTCCATTTTCTTCTACACATTCCAATACATTGCGTAAAGTACCAAGACCGCTATCGAGCACTGAAGTTACCACTGTACTTTCGACAATAATTTCAACCTCAACATTAAAAAAACATGCCGCAGTCGAGAATAAAGTGAGATAATAAGTTGTAGTATTCGTTGGATTTACATTTATGCTTTGTGTATAAGTACCTGAATTAGTTAAAATTATAAAAGGAGGCACTGATATATTTGTTGTAGTCCCACTACAAACTATACCATCATTAGGTGTTCCTGAATTTTCTATGATATTTATATTTATCTCTAATGTGTTATCATCATTACAATCATCATCATTATCCACCCATCCTGTTTCTGGTTGTGTACAAGCATAAATCACCACATCACGATCACCCCTTCCATCACCATTTCCATCAAAGTAATATGGTGTCAAACTTGAGGAATCCACTGTAATACAATAAGATACAATAGATTCATGATTGTAGAATTGTGGGTAGGTACAATCTAAAGTTTTAATTGCAAAAGTCATTTCACCCGTCCACATACTATCTCTAACGTTCATTTCAAAAACTCCTTCTTCAGTGAGTAGTGGGTCTAAAGGACTAAAATCCAGAACAACAGGGTTGTCTGGAGTTCCATGAATGGCATGTGGAACAAATTTTAAATTTGTCATACGTGTAAAAATTCGTTTTAAAGTCCCACTATAAAATTTTATTTCAATATTTTGAGTTTCAGGACCATCGCCACCAAGTGTCACAAAATATAATGGAATATCTCCTACTAAAGAAGGGAAACTCAAACCTCTCAATTCACCATCTATAAAGATAGCTAATCTATCATCTTCATGATTAAATATATGACCTGAAGTGAATTGACTTCTGAATGACAATGTCATATTGGTTCTTCCCGAATTCATAAAGAACCATAAAGGTATTGCTGTATTAGCTATAAATGGGGTGAGTACAGGTTCGTATTCATAATTCAAACATGTCCCACCATACTGATTTTCATAATCTTGCAATGGCAAATCCACAAAAGTGCCGCCTAACACTATACCTTGGTTAATCACTCCATAATAATCAGGACCGTCGTATGCTTCAATGACATTAAAAGTTAAAACCTGTTCAGCAAATTTCTGAAATTGAGAAACTTCTGTAGCTCTTATGGTTAAATCAGTAGAACCAAAATATCCAGATATTGGTGCCACTAATAAAGTATCTCCAAAAACTTGTACTACCAAATTGGGCTGTGGATCATATGTCCAAACCACACTGTTCGTGTCAGGCTGTATGAGGTATTCTGATAGAAAAATAGTATCAAAAGGAACGTCCTCTAATGTAGTGAATGCTGGTAAATCACTTATTGAAATGGGAGCGTCATTGTCAGTATATCCGTATGCAATATAAGGTTCACTTATAGAACCTACAATCTTTTGAGCATGAAACTCAATTGGGGTTGCAACCTTCATAATCAAATTAGATTGGTCCTTATATATTTTTACATCCATCATTTCTTGTCCTATATTGGAATAAAATGTTACAAAATGGAGATATTGACCATTACCCACATTTATTGGTGTACCTAGACCTCTCAATTCAGAACCTACAAAAAATGCGATTCTATCATTAGGATCATTAGAATGTATCTCGTCAATATAGATAGCACATATAGCTGATGCACTGAAACTATAACTGTTTGCATTGGGTTTAGTCCAATTTATTTGACCCGTACTATTGAAGTAAAAGAATATTCCAATTAGGGCCAAAGTATGTTTGATTGTATTATTTAACTTCATCTGTTTATTTTTAGTGTGGCACTCTCCGAGCGCCTGTTTTCAAAGGTCAGACGGAACACCCATATAACCCCGTAGAATAAATATCCAACAGAGTAAATCATTCGCCTTCGTGTCCAGACTACTGGTCGCATGTGTTTCATCTGATTTATATTTAGTTTACCTACACCGTTTGTGAGATGTTTTTCTGACTGACTAGCTCCAAAATTTTAAGAAATAACACTATGTTTTTCAATCACTGAAGGATGCTCAATAAACACTTTCGTGATATGAAGCTAACTCTAATTGATGGATACATCTTACAAAAAGAGTTTTAGAAATTACCTTCGGCCTCAAAATATTTACATTTATGAAAACCGAAGGCAAATCTCTAAATCCTCAATTTTAAAAAATTTATCTAAGCAATTCAGCCATTTTACTGATATTTCCATTCTTGGTTTTCAAAGTCACCAAGTACAAACCATTCGGTAATTTAAGGTCTGGTTTCCATTCAATGACATTTTGTCCTTGTTGAACCTTATTCCCAAATTTAGCTACCTCTACTCCTGTCAAATTCGTTATACTCACTTTAATATCATCATCCACATCAGATGTAAAATTGATGTAAACATAATATCCCGCAGGGTTTGGATATATCACTAAGTGATTACTTCTCAACTCATCGTTTGTACTTGAAGTAGACTCTAATTCTAACTCCACAGGTTGTTCAACATCTCCCCAAATAAAATTGACTTCAAAACCTCTGTTTTGGATTATAGGGTATTCTGCATCATCTACTTTATTGTAATATTTGAATGTCACTACCTCACCTACCCTATTGGCATATATGGTCATGAATAACAAATACTTATTCAATGCAGGAATAAACATAGCTTTACCGATACCTCTAACTTCATTACCGACAAAAGCAGCAACTTCATCTCCATCATGTAAAATATTACCATATTCTGAATCAACTACAATGGCTATAGCGTTCATGCTATACTCATAATCTTGTGGGATTACGTTCCAACGAGATTGAATGACTTTCTGACCTTCCTCAAGATCCAACAACGTATATGAATTTTCTGCATATCCTGACGGTGGACTTTGACGACTCATTTCTCCTGTCTCAGAAGTTACAGATTCTACAGGACGGGAAGGATATGAAAGTATATCCGCATTGGATAGCTTAATAAGGTATCCATTGGGAGTGTTTAAAAAGTTGAGGTTTCCTACCCAACCCACACCCGCTACATACTGAGCGAAACTCACTTGACTTTTTATAATGTCACCATTCAATGGACTTAACGACTGTAATGCATCTGTAACAGGCAAACCATACTGTGGTAAATAGCCAATCCAATTCCAACCTGCAACTAAAGGTATTGCAGTAGTTTGATCAACGGGTGAACCCACCACAATCAATGAATCATAAGCTAAAGAATTGTATTGATACATCGTTAAATGTGACAACTGTGTTAAATCTCCTAACCATGATGACGTGAGATCTGAATATGTACTAAATTGAGTCTGGCTCTTAATTAATGCCCCCTCAGGATTAGTTAATAGTGCTAAAGCTTCATTAGTACTAGGGTCTGATAATTCGATATTGTACGAAAGCCAATTCCAACCTGGATGTATTTGTATTTTACGAAGTAATTGACCATTCGTATTCAATATTTGTGGTACCAAAGGCGAACCAATGAAATCATCAGCAACAAATGGGAATGTTTCCACCGTAGATCCATATAATAAACAAGCTGTGGCATCCCAAATTTGGAAAGTAACTGTCTCACCAACAGCTTGATTGCTATAAATAGTTAAGAAAACCAAATACCTTTCCAAATCTCTGGAATATTGAACTTTTCCTATACCACGCAATTCTCCATCTACAAAAGCACCCACAATGTCTAATCTATCATCTGACAAAAGGCCTTCAATATTGAGCTGAGCTGCTATATTCATAGAAAAGCTATAATTTGATGGAACAATATGCCAATCTGGTTCAGGACATGCCACTCTCAAATCAACTTTGAGGGGTTTTTCACCATCTATTGTTAACATTTTGACAACAGTAGAGTAGGCATTGGTTACAAGATTGGCAGGGAATGTGAAAGTTACTGGAACAATATCTCCAGGTCTTAAAGTACCCGCCACAGGGAATATTTCCATCCAATCAGGAAAGTCGTCTAACACATATGAAGTTATTTCACCACTTTGGTTTCTGATTTCTCTCTTAACTACTAATTGATTGCCTTCAAGAACTACTTCATCAATGGCGCCTCCTTCCCAATAGAGATTAGCCTGATTGACATAAAATTCCCATGATACTTGATCTGCTTCGTTACCATAAAGGTCTTCGATAGCCGTCGCAGTCACTCGCAATGTATGGTCTTCTATGAACCTTTTATTGATTCGAGGTATCACTACAATCTTTTCATCCTTACATACAAAATCCGCATCTATCAATACACCTCCTAAAGTCATATCTTGTAAGGCCATATTATTGAGATTGATATTAGTACCTATACCATCCGCAGGGAATATTTTATTACAATTCACCCGCTTGGAGAATGTGATAGAAATCTCATCACCTTGAGACAATATACCATCAGAAGGCTGAGGACGACCAAAAGGTCTTGGAGGTCTTGTCTCCTTACGTCCTTTAATAACCGCAGAAATACCCGCTGGCAAACTTGATTGGAAACATTCTGCTACAGCTCTAATTTCATATGGTCCATCTGCTAATTCAGTCATATCCCAAGATACTGTGGTCGCTACAGGCCCTAAATTGGCTGGATCTATATCCGTGATATTGATCCATGCTCCATCACCCCCTGTACGTCTATACTGTACCCGCACCACTTTCAAATCCGGATCTGTACGATTGTAACTATTCAAACTGATAGTTAAATTATCCCCAAAAGCGGGCGTCTGTACCCAATCCTGAAGTGGAAACCCTATATTGATAGGACTACATGGCTCTTGGAAAAATACATCCAATCTAAATTGTTTGTAAAATTTTTCAAGATCTACAATATTGTAGAAGCCCTCCATGACATTACTGGCCTGCGTTGGTCGAGGTACACCAGGATTATTGCGTTCCCAATCCGCATAGGCGGCTAAGTTATACCCCAAACCTAAAGCGTGTTCATGCTGACATAATGAAGCAGCAAAAATGGCAATATCTCTATAATTGTAGTTGTTCACATCAGGTCCTTTTTCGACCGACACCAAAAATTCTTTGGTCTCTCCGGGCTGGAGTTGAACAATGATAGGATTGATCAGACCTTCCCCATCCATAGTCACTATGGCACCATCAGGATTGGACCCTGGAGCTAAACCTATCATATATACTAATGGATCTCTACCTGTCTGCCCCAGATTTATCATCTGAACTCTAAATACAGCAGCGTCGTTTTCAGGGACATCTACGGCCGTAACTCTGTCAATTTGGAAGCCTATTTCTTCTCTATTCAATGTACCTGGCACCCATGGACACATAGATTCCCCTGCTTTCAGTCTGAATACAGGTGTACCATAAACTGGGTCGTCTAATACATCAACAGTATAACTATCATTAGGATCATCGTCACTTAAAGTATATGCTATTGTATTACTTGCATCATTACTAAAACCTTCTGAAGCTGACTCTCCGCCTGCAATTGAAAAACCTAAGGTGAAGACCTTTTGAATTCCAATTTCAATATCTAAAGTGGTTTGATCTGATGCAGATAAGGTCACTTCTGTGGTTAAATCAAAGGAATTCGAATTAACCGTCTGGATACTTTCTGAAAATTCAGCCAATCCATCAAAAGATAAGTTTTTCCTGAATTTAGAGCTACGTTTCAATTCATCATTATAAGCTATAATATTCCTCCAAGCATTAGCTGATTGGGTAAATCCTGTTAATTCTAGATTAGGGATCACAGATGTCAATATTTGCCATTGACTATAAATAAATTCAGTGGCAAAGCCTTCAGGTTGAACAGTTATAGTGATGCTATCATTTCTAATATCACAAGTTTCTGTGTTTAACCATAAAACATCATTTGCAGAGAACTTAAAGTTAACTGCTGCACCAAAATATATGTCTGCATCATCGCCCATAATCGCATCCCCTGCGCTAGTTGTAATTGTCTTATTTGTTGTAACACAAAATTGGCGCGCGTTTGAAATTTCTAAGTTGACGGATGTTTCAACAGAAATATCTGTTGTACTTTGCACTTTCATATTATCAATAACACCAGCACCTAGTCCTTTAAATGTTGTAATATCAAAACCTGCAGAAAATGAAGTTGAAGAATTGGTTGTCAGATTGGTCAAAACTTTCCCTGACCAT
>DAIPYV010000144.1:0-8707 GCA_036782555.1 Saprospiraceae bacterium | reverse complement strand
TGGATGTAAGGCCATATTGGTAGAGAAGGTGGTACTAAACTTAGATAATATCACAAATGATGCACCAATGATAACTCCTGCAGCGATGTGAAAGCCCATGCCGCCGCGCACTTTGCGAGAGGCTACGGATACGCCGATGAGTGTCAATATAAAAATGGTGAATGGGTCGGCTGTCCTCCTATACAGTTCAATACTATACTTTTTGCCAGAATCTAATCCCTTGGCTTGGTCATATTCCAAAAATCGGCGTAATTCGCTGGAAGTCATCAGCTCCATTTGATTGGCATATCGGGTGAAATCTTCGGGTACGAAATTGAGCGTGGTGTCCAAAAAGTCTGAGTTTTTGATAATAAGCTCTTCTTTTAAATCTTTAAATTTTCTTATTTCATATCCTTCCAATCTCCAATTGTTGGGCGCTCCTTTATATATGAGTCTATTGGCTTTAGTGACTTCTACGAGATGGTTGTCTTCAAATTTTTCTATCCGAAATGTTCGGCCAACGGTGTCGTAACTTGAAAACGAACGGATATAGACTTTTTCATTGGGCGCAAGCCAAAAATGTATATTGTGGTCTAAGGTAGATTTTAGGCTGGATTTGATATACTTAACTTCAAAATCATTTTTTTTGGTATTGCTTTTAGGGATGACATAATTGTTTCCTATCCATAGCAAAACTGCTATAATACCCGCACCTATCATATAAGGGCGCAGTATTCTAGAGTAGCTGATTTTAGCACTGAGCATACTGATGATTTCAGAATTTTTGGCCATACGTGAAGTAAAAAAGATAACGGCCAAAAGAGCAAAAAGTGGCCAAAGTAAGCCATTGATATAGGGAATGAAATTGAAATAATACTGGGACATGATCTGTGGAAAGGACAGTCCGGAATTAAGAAACTTGTCTGCCCATTCAAAATAATTGATAGAGACAGCTATCATCGTTATCAATAGCATGATAAAAAAGAATGTGCTCAAATATTTTTTGACAATGTACCAGTCTAATATTTTCATAATATACTTAACGCATCTACAGCATGAATTGTTATGGTTTATTTTTCTATAATCTTTGACTTACAGACTTGACCATTTGATTTTTCCACGCTGTGAACGTGTCATCAATGATTCGCTGACGACTTTCTGTCACCAACCATAAGAAAAAGGCTAAATTATGAAGGGTCGATATTTGTGCCGCTAGCAATTCCTCTACCTTAAACAAATGTCTCAAATAAGCTTTGGTATGTACCCTGCTTGTTTCCGCAGGACTGTGGATATCTATCGGACTAAAGTCTTCACTCCACTTGGCATTTTTGATATTGATAATGCCCTCAGCTGTGTACAAGAGACCATGACGGGCATTTCTAGAAGGCAATACGCAATCAAACATATCTATGCCTAAAGCAATACTTTCCAGTATGTTTTCGGGCAGACCTACGCCCATTAAATAACGAGGTTTGTCTTTGGGGAGTATATCTGTGACCAATTCAGTCATGGCATACATGTCTTCATGCGGCTCACCTACAGATAGACCACCTATAGCATTGAGCTCTCTGTCCTGTTCGGCTATAAAGTGGGCTGATTCTTTGCGTAGTTCTGGATAGGTACTGCCCTGAACTATGGGTGCAAATATTTGATGATACCCATATAAAGGATCAGTACTATCGATTCTATCTATACATCTTTTGAGCCATCTATGTGTCATGTGCATAGATCTCATAGCATACTTAAATTCACATGGGTAAGGCGTACACTCGTCAAAGGCCATTATGATATCTGCGCCAATAATCCGTTGTATATCCATTACATTTTCTGGCGTAAAAAAATGTTTAGAGCCATCAATATGTGATCTAAATTTGACACCTTCTTCGGTGATTTTGCGCATTCCTTTGAGCGAATAGACTTGATAACCACCACTATCTGTCAATATAGGTCTGTCCCAATGTATAAAATTATGCAAACCTCCAGCTTTCTGAATTATATCTGTACCCGGTCGGAGATATAGGTGATAGGTGTTGCCTAGAATGATATGAGCTTGGACCTGCTCTGTAAGTTCTTTTTGGTGCACACCTTTGACAGTACCTTGAGTACCTACAGGCATAAAGATGGGCGTCGGTATATCTCCATGATCTGTTTTAAGGATACCTGCACGTGCTGACGACTGGGCGTCTTGTTTTAGTAAATCAAACCTCATAAAATTATTTTATCTGATACGCGCCTGATCCATTTTGATAAGGACACCTACCATGATGGTGAATGCAATGAGCGAAGACCCGCCTTTACTTATAAAAGGTAGAGGAATACCTACTACAGGCAATAATCCCATGGTCATCCCAATATTGAATGTAAAGTGAATTAAAAATATTCCAAAAATGCCATAGGCATAGTTGCGAACAAACTCCAAACTAGCCCTCTCGGCTATAATGATACATCTGAAAAGTAGGATACTAAATAGGAGAATGATACCTAAACTTCCTATGAAACCTTGCTCCTCTCCGATGGTAGTAAATATAAAATCTGTGGATTGTTCCGGAACATAATTGAGTTTAGTCATCTCTCCCTGAAGAAAACCTTTTCCCATAAATCCCCCTGAGCCTATAGCTCTTTTGGATTGTAAAATATTGTATAATGAGCCACGGGGATCACATTTTTCAGGTCTCAACCATACATTTATTCGGTCCTGTTGGTGCGGTTTTAGTACAGTATCAAAAAGATAATTTGAACCCCAAGAGAAGATACTAATACCAACAATGATAGGTGTTAACATCGTAATAAAAGAGGTGTTGCGTGCCTTTAAATTCATAATACCATAAAACAATATCATAATAGCGCCCAGACCCAAAACAAAAATCATTTCTCCTTGAATCATGAGGAATATGGCGACAGCTACGACTAA
Source organism: Saprospiraceae bacterium (assembly GCA_036782555.1). Lineage (GTDB taxonomy): Bacteria > Bacteroidota > Bacteroidia > Chitinophagales > Saprospiraceae > OLB9. The sequence goes on along the minus strand of DAIPYV010000144.1, from coordinate 5,817 downwards.
AAGACCCAAAATAGCTGTCTTTTGATTACTCTCAAATACAGCCATAAGTAATAAACCCGCTATTACAAGAACTGAACTGATAATCCATTGTGGAGAAAAGATTAAAGATATTACAAATATAACTCCTAAACTAAGACCTAAAACTATAAGCAATGGACTCATGCCCCGTCTGTACAGCAGGATGTAAAATGACAAATAAACTAATGAAGAGCCTAAGTCAGGCTGCAACATTATAAGCAAGATGGGAATTAAAAAGACGGCTTGAGCTAAAATAAAATTAGTACTGTCTTTAGCCGGTTTTTTATAATAATTGAGGTAACTCGCTACCGCTAAAGTTGTGGCAAATTTGGCCCATTCTGCGGGTTGGAAAGACACACTTCCGAAGGTAAACCAAGCTTTGGCACCATTGATTTCCCGACCAAAAATGAGGACTAATACAAGTAAAAATAAAGAAACTCCATAAATCGGGTAAGACAAAGTATTCCAAAACTTCCAATCTATGACCAATACGCTGGCAAAAACAATTAATGACAAAACTACCCATAAAGACTGTATCCCCATAGTATGCGAGATGTCCAAAAACGCATAAGGGATGCTTTCGTCATATAATGTGGAAAACACCATAAACCATCCAATAAATAAAAGACTGAGATAAACAGAAGTCGTTATCCAGTCAAAAGATTTATCTATGGTTGTATTTGTTGCCCGCATTTATTTTTTCTAATTGTATACCAAAGACCTTTTACTGACGGTATCATATATAGGCGTAGCTGCAGGAAAAGTTTTTTTAAGCTCCAAAAGAAAGGGCATCAACTTATTTTTGTTTTCATAGTGACCTATCCGTACTTGATAGTAAGGCGCTAAGTGCTTCCAATCCATACTTATATCGGGATACATGTTCTTAAATCTATCTATAGCTTGTTCCATCTCACGTCTATTGTCGGTAGTTATGATTTGAATACGCCATGCTTTTATATTTTCATTTGTTTTACCATTATTTATAAATTGTTGCATATACCTGTCTAAGGAATTAGAGGTATTGATTTTAATATTGCTCTGACTTAATAATGCTGAATTTAGCAATAATAATAAGAAATTAAAAGCTATAATTTTATATTTTATGTGTTTCATTTCAGTGCGACAATCTTTAGTGGATATAATAACACACAAAGGTACGGATATATTTTATAATAGACAAGAAGTACCCGTTTTGCTTATAGAATAGATGACTAAAGTGATTGTCTAACCTATTAGAAACCTACCCTTTTCATATATCAATTTACCATCTGCCCATATTTGACCGTCGTATTTCATTTCTGCTATCAGGTCCCAATGAATGGCTGATGTGTTTTTGCCACCACATTGTTTGTAAGATTGGCCGATGGCCATGTGTACGGTGCCACCTATCTTTTCATCAAAGAGGATGTTTTTTGTAGGCGTTTGGATATTATAATTGGTCGCGATGGCCACTTCACCAAACTGTCGTGCACCCCCTATCGCAAAGATGGTGTTCAGAAAAGCTTGCCCTCTCTCGGCTCTCCATTCAGTGATGTATCCATCTTTTACGGTCAGATGGACACCTTGTACCTCATGGCCCATGTAGATAGATGGATAGTCAAAGTAGATATGACCATTGACACTGTCTTCTATGGGCGCTGAAAACACTTCGCCGCTGGGCATATTGTTTTTACCATCAGAATTGATCCACACTCGGTCTTTGACGCTAAATGAAATATCTGTTTGGGAATTAACATATCTGATAGTGTCGCACTGATTGAGGTAGTCCACGATGGCTTGTTGAAATTTGCTTAATTCTTGCCAAGCTTTTTCAGGATTTTCTTCATACAAAAAACAAGAATTGTACACAAAATATTCATATTCTTCGAGGCTCATGCCAGCTTCTTGAGCTGATGCTTGAGTGGGAAATTGGCATAAACTGCGTTTTAGGCTTTTGTCTGCTATCCTATTGAAAAATATTTGCTGGATTGGTTGCATAGCTTTTTGTCGCCTTTGAGACTTTTGGGGATTATTGTTTTGATCTTCCCGTAGATTGAATGGCGCCCTGATGACCAAGTAGGCATCATAGGTTTCCATCATGTTTTTGTATTCTGGTCGGATGTAATCTAATTGTATTTCATCAGCTTCTTCTAGAAATATTCGATTTTCTTCCCGAAATGAAAGGTGATAATCCACGTGAGCTCCACGACTTATGGCTTCTCTATAGACTTCTCTAACTAAAGGTTCGCCCAGTGTCGTACTGGTGATGTGTAATTTGTCCCCCTTTTTGATATAGAGACAATAATTGACCAAAAGCTGAGCGTATTTTTTAAGGATGTCCATGTGCGTAGAGGTTGTTATATGTAATTAAAACTCAATAATCGGATACTCTGTTGTGATTTCTTTAGATTTTTTACACGAACTTTTTAAATATCATTGTGTTAATCGAGTATATTTTTAATAAAAATAAAAAACAATGAAATTAATCTCTTGGAACGTTAATGGCATAAGAGCGGCAGTAAAAAAAGAGTTTTATACACAATTTAAAGATATGGATGCAGACATTTTTTGTATCCAAGAGACTAAGGCACAAGATCATCAAGTGGAAGAAGCTTTAGAAAATATTGAAGACTATTTCATCTATTCCAACTCTGCTGAAAAAGCGGGATATTCAGGTGTGTGTACCCTCTCAAAATCTAAACCCATAAACGTTTATTATGGAATAGGTATAGAGGAACACGATACAGAAGGTCGGGTTTTGACCACAGAACATGAAGATTTTTTTTTGGTCAATGTGTATGTACCCAATAGTGGAGATGGTCTTAAAAGATTGGATTATCGCGCAGAATGGGATAAAGCTTTTGCTAATTTTTTAGCTGAAAAACGTACCCAAAAAAATGTCATAGTGACAGGAGATTTTAATGTAGCACACAAAGCCATAGACCTCGCTAGACCTAAAGAAAACTATAATAAAACAGCTGGCTACACTCAGACCGAAATAGATGGTTTAGATGGTATACTTTCCAAGGGCTTTTTAGACTCGTACCGTGTCCAACATCCTGAAAAAGTTCAATACTCATTTTGGAGTGCTCGTTTTGGAGCACGTGCCAAAAATTTAGGTTGGCGGATAGACTATTTTCTAGTGGACTCACGATTAGAAAATGACATCAAAGATGCTTTTATTTTGGATTATGAAATGGGTTCTGACCATTGTCCTATAGGTTTAATGTTATAAAAATAATTTTACTTAATCTTTTGACAGAGAGTGTGTTGAAGATATAACTATTGTTGTTTTTGACTATCTTAACCACAGTACGGGCTAGAATTTAAGTAGATATTTTTTGACTCCATCAAGCTCTATCGTTTCCATATCATATCTTGATTTGGATTTTAAACGGAGATAAACAGATTTATCCATTTCTATTGTGAAGCCTTCTGGTACATAAAACACATACTCAATTTTTTGGCCCCTAAACTTTTGATTTAATGGAAATTGGATATATTTAGACATGGCCAAATGATTGCCTTCAACTGAAAATTTATTATCGATACTTTGAACATTAGTAGCAGCTTTGGCTTCACTACTTCCACGAGAAAATACGGTTCTTTTTACATGGACTTGGTCATCTATAGATTTATCCATCGATATATTTATATTTTTTACAGCCCAAGAATCTTCCTGAGTAGTAAAGGCTAAGGAACCTAATTGTACATTCATATAATCATCGTAAGTTTCAGGGGGCATATTTATATGTAGTATCTTATCACTCATATCATAACTAGAAATTTCACTTGTTTCAAACTTATGAGAATAATCTTTGGCTGTTATGACCAGTGCACAAAACGAAATAACAAAAGCAAAAGACCACATCCACGCCATAGTATTAGAGAATCCTTGGGGCATCCTATAATTCCATGACAATCTGAATATCCACTGAACCAGACCCAAAAGAGGAATAGTTACTAGGAAAAACAAAGCAACAACTCCTGCCCATGCCAAATAATCCATCTCTGGTCCTAGTACGGTCATATGATATCCACCCATGGTCAAACCAGCAGCTAGACCTAATATGGATGTGATAATTGTAAAAATCAAAAGAATAGCTATTATTAAAAGTATAGGCTTGAAGATAGTTCGTATAAGTGGAAATATTCCACCTATTATGTCCCCAATCATATTGACTATGGCAGCAATAATTGACTTAAATCCTCTTGATGAATTATCTACTTTTTTTTTTGAGATCCCAGATCTTTGCTCCACTCATTGATTTTATCGCCTAGTTGTGTGAGTTCTTCTTCTACCAAATTAGCAATATTATTAATGGTGGTAGGTTCTCCTCGCATGGCCAGTTTGTCACCCGCTGTTTTGGCTTCAGGAAGCAAAGCCCACAGGATGACATATCCTAAGAAACCAAATCCCCCAGTAAACATGAGCACAACAAAAACCAGTCTTACCCAGATAGGATCTTCTACACCCAAGTATGCGGCTATTCCAGCACAAACACCTCCAATTTTTTTGTCCTCGGGGTCCCTAAAAAGCCTTTTTCCTGTATTGATTTTACTGGAAGAATAGGTTTTATGACTCTTATGGTGGTATGTATCACTTATAGGCTCAGCTCCAAAATCTTCAGGCTTACCCAAAATCATGATGACTTCATCCACTTCTTTCATACTGATAATACTTCTTCCTCTTAAATGCTCTTGAAATAGTTCTGCCATACGGACTTCTATATCATACAAAATTTCGTCACAGCCCTCTGAAGCCGCAAAGTGATTTTTAATTGTTGTGAGATAAGCTTGTACATAATCAAAAGCATCTTCGTCTATAGCAAATGGAAATCCTCCTAAATTGATATTAAATGTCTTGTTCATTTTCTAAAGGTTTTAAGTTGGTTTGTGAATGTTTTACTGCATGATTTAATTGACTCCATGTATCTTTGAGGTCTTCGAGGAATGATTTTCCTTCCTCAGTGATACTATAATATTTGCGAGGTGGACCCGATTTTGACTCTTTCCAATGGTATTGGAGCAACGAGGCATCTTTCAATCTATTTAATAAAGGATAGAGAGTGCCTTCAACGACGATCATCTTGGACTCTTTAAGTCTTTTGATAATGTCAGTGGGATACGCTTCCTCATGTGATATGATGGAGAGCACACAAAGTTCTAAGACACCCTTGCGCATCTGTGCTTGTGTATTTTCTAATTTTAAATCCATGATTTCTGTATTTAATTACAGCACAAAGATATGACTATTTTAGTAGTATGCAATACATAGTACCATGTTTTAGATAGTATTATAGACGAAATATATTTTTTTATCGATAAAGTGGCTATATTAGCTTATCTCACTACTGCAAACTTCACCCATTGTTGGCCAATTTGTGCCCAATACAGCCCAGATATATAGCTTGAAACATCTATCTCACACGTATCAGATAGCATGATATTTTGATGCATAAGTTGACCTTTGTTGTCGTATATATTCACTTGTTTTTCTGTATAAAAATTGGGATTATCGACTTTAATAATAAGTACGTCAGCGACAGGATTAGGGTAGATAAAGGCCTTTGCCTTAGCCAAAATTGGGGTAGTACTAGATATTTTTTTCACAGGACTGATAACCGTAACACCTTGTAAACCTGATACTATGATGTCATTTTCAGCCGTGACCAATATGGCATTACACACATTGCTATGAATAGGCGAATTGGTCGTGCGAAATATTCTCATTATGCTGTCTCTTAAATTGTATTGATATAAACCATTATTGCCGCCATAATAAATATGTCCTTCTCTGTCTATGGCTACATCAAAAAT
>DAIPYV010000143.1:0-8750 GCA_036782555.1 Saprospiraceae bacterium | reverse complement strand
ATATAGTGGCTGATAATGGTGTGGTACATGTCATTGATGCTGTACTTTTACCTCCGGTCACTGTCTATGATATCATTGATGGTAGCGAAGATCACCTAACTTTAAAAGCGGCTATCGATGCAGCTGGGTTAGACGGAGCACTTCTAGGAGAGGGCCCTTTCACAGTATTTGCACCTACTGATGCAGCTTTTGAAGCACTTCCAGATGGAACTATTGATGCGTTATTAAATGATATTCCTACTCTAACGGCTATTTTAACTTATCATGTGGTGGGTGCTGAGGCGCTTTCTACTGATTTATCTGACGGCCAAGTAATCACTACATTAAATGGTAAGGATGTCACGGTAACTATAAATGCTGATGGTGTATTTATCAATAATGCTCAAGTAACTGTTGCGGACATAGTGGCTGAAAATGGGGTAGTACATGTTATTGATGCTGTACTTTTACCTCCAGCTTTCACCGTATATGACATAATTGAAGGAAGTGAAGACCACTTGACATTATTAGCTGCTATCGATATTGCAGGTCTGGATGTTGCTCTACAAGGAGAAGGTCCTTTTACAGTGTTTGCACCTACTGATGCAGCTTTTGAAGCTCTACCTGAAGGTACTATAGAAGCTTTAATAAATGACATACCTACACTTACTGCAATTTTGACCTACCATGTGGTGGGTGCTGAGGCGCTTTCTACTGATTTATCTGATGGCCAAGTAATCACAACTTTAAATGGTAAGGATGTCACGGTAACTATAAATGCTGATGGTGTATTTATCAATAATGCTCAAGTAACTGTTGCGGACATAGTGGCCGATAATGGTGTGGTACATGTTATTGATGCTGTACTTTTACCTCCTGTTACAGTTTATGATATCATTTCTAACAGTTCAGACCATACTACTTTAAAAGCCGCTCTTGATGCAGCTGGCTTAGATGAGACGTTAAATACTGATTTTAGTCCTATTAAACTAACAGTATTTGCACCTACTGACGCAGCTTTTGAAGCCCTTCCAGATGGTCTTATAGATGCTTTACTTCAAGATCCAGAAGGTGCATTGACAGATGTTTTATTCTATCATGTTACAACAGCTTTTGGCAATATTACATCAGATTTTATTGTAGATGAGTTTGAGGAAGGATTTAGATATTTACAGATGCTTAATGGCAAAACAGTAACTATCGATGTGAATGCGGATGGTGTATTTGTTAACAACGCAAAAGTAACCGTGGTTGACTTGGAGGCGAGCAATGGTATAGTCCATGTAATTGATGCGGTATTGGTAGCACCTGAATTCACGATAATCGATGTGGTGGAACAATCTGAAGACCACCAATTACTTTCAAATTTACTTGATATAATAGAAAGTAAAGAACCTTTGAAAGGTTATGGGCCGTTCACATTGTTTGCACCTACTGATGATGCTATATTGGCTTTAGGACAAGAAACAATTGACGCGCTATTAGCTGATCAAGAACTATTAGCAGATGTCTTATTATACCATTTGGTAGGTGGACTGGCTTTATCTACAGATCTATCTAATGGTCAGAAAATAGAAACGTTGCTTGGTGAAGAAGTGACAGTAAATATCAATAACGATGGAGTATTTATTAACAACGCAAAAGTAACGGTAGCAGACATCATTACCGATAATGGTGTTGTACATGTCATAGATGCCGTTATATTACTACCCACCAATACAGTTTATGATATCATCGCAGGAAGCCCAGACCATACTACACTAAAGGCAGCTATAGATGTGGCTGGTCTTGATGAGGCTCTTCAAGGAGATGGCCCATTCACAGTATTTGCACCTACTGATGCAGCATTTTCTGCATTGCCTGAGGGAACCATAGAAGCATTGTTGAACGATATACCTACATTGACAGCCATTTTAACATATCATGTGGTGGGTGCTGAGGCGCTTTCTACTGATTTGACTAATGGACAAAGAATAACTACACTTAACGGTAGAGATGTAACTGTAACTATAGGTACTGACGGTATATTTATTAATGATGCTAGAGTAACGGTTGCGGATTTACAAGCTACAAATGGTGTAGTTCATGTTATTAATGCCGTATTGCTTCCAGAAAGTAGTACTCAAAACATAAATTTAGTGGATAATATTAGTGTATATCCAAATCCAACAGCAAATGTGATTACACTCAATACTCCAGAAGATATCAATACATCTTGGGATGTACATATTATGGATTCGCAAGGTAGAAGTATGTTGAAGACATCAGCTAAGCATGAAGACACAATAGATACACAGACCATAAATAGTGGTACATATATTCTCCATATTACAAATGGGGAAAAGAGTATCATGAAAAAATTAGTTAAGTTTTGATTAGTTGAGGGAAAGTTCGTTTTAAAAGCCGTAGTTCAAACAGTTGAGCTACGGCTTCCCTTTTTTTAAAAGAAACTATTCTTAATCTCTACCTGCACACATCATCACCTTTTGTTACCCGCTTTACAAACTTATTCAAAATAATTACGCCTATCGTAAAATTATACTCAGTATTAAAATATTACAAATAAAAAAAGGATTACATCCATTAAGACATAACCCTTTTTAGGGAGACTGATGGGGCTCGAACCCACGACCCTCGGTACCACAAACCGATGCTCTAACCAACTGAGCTACAACCTCCATTCCGTATTGAGGTGCAAAAGTAAAAATATTTTTTAATTTCAAACTAAAATTAGTTAAATTTTAATAAAAATATTTATCATTGCGGTGATTTTTATAATCAATAGAAAAATTTTATCTCATTACTCTTTAATCATATATCTAAAACAAATTGCTACTTTTCAATACCCTATTTTCAATGGTTCGTCACAAAGAGGATTCTTTTAATCAAATATTGAAAGAAAACCCTGACGAAGCTTTAGACTATTTGTACGCAAATTACTATAGATTCATGTGCGAACAAGTTTATAATTTAATAAAAGATAGAGTTGTAACTGAAGATATAGTTCAAGAAATTTTGGTCGATTTATGGATAAACAGACATAATTTAGTTATCGACATTTCTCTTAGAGCGTACTTAAATAGAGCATGCAGGAATAGAAGTATAAATCACTTGACAAGAGATAAAAGATATATTGATGACGATGCAGGCTTAGATGAAATAATGGATACAGGATTAGATGTTGAAGAGAATATTATCAATCAAGAAACGGCGTTAAGTATTCAAAATATTATCGAAAGCTTGCCCGTAAGGTGTCAATTGGTATTTAATCTTAGTCGCTTTGAAAATATGACATATAAGGAAATTGGCAAAAAGCTAGATATTTCCCATAAAACTGTAGAAAATCAAATTGGGAAGGCATTGAAAATATTAAGATATAAATTAAATAATATTTAATATGAGATATAGGGGTCTTTTGTATATTATGTGTCATACTATTAGATTAACCAAAATATGAGCCACGTAGACGAATATATTTATGTACACAAATTTTTGAATGGTCAGATGTCTTCAGATCAAATCAAAGAGTATAATAATTGGTTGAAGCAAGAAGAAAATGCTCAGCTGGCTGAAGATATTCAAAAAATATGGATCAATGCTCAGGAAGTGGATTATCCAGAGTTTGATTATAATCAGGCACTTGAAAAACATAAATCATATCTGAAGTCTGAAAACGAAAAAATACAAAAAAATACAAAAATAATATCATTAAATAAAAAATGGTACTTAGCTATTGCGGCATCTTTACTTTTTATAATAAGTTCTATTTTCTTATTTAAAAATTCTACTAACGAAATCTATGAATTTAATAATACTAGAATAGTACTAGCCGACAACACAAATGTTTGGCTAGACAAAGATTCAAAAATAGAAGTCAAATATTCTGATAATTCGAGAAACATTATACTTTCTGGCAAAGCTTATTTCAACGTGTATCATGATAAGCAGCGACCTTTTAAAATCACATGTGAGGATGTAGATGTGACTGTCCTTGGCACAAGCTTCATAATAGACGGTCTAAGAAAAATAATATCCGTAAAATCAGGACAAGTAAAATTAGCCAATAAAGATTATGAAACTATACTCAAAGAAAACCAAAAAGTATCTTATGAGGGAAAAGAAGAATTTTTTGTTGAAAACTTTTCTTTCGATGAAGAAAGTCTTTGGTTTAATGATGAATTAAAGTTCAATAACACCCCTCTTGACAAAGTTATTAGTGACATCTCCGCCTTTTATGGTGTGAAGATAAACTTGAATTTACAAAAAGACTGGTTAAAGTGTCCATTTTCTTCAGGTTCTTTGATTAAAAACAACTTCCAAGAAGTACTTGAAATACTAAAAGCATCCTATGATATGGAATATGAGTATCTTCAAGATAATTCAGTAATCGTCAAAAAAGTTAACTGCAAGTAATAGTTATTTTATATATCACTAAACATTGTTGCACGAGGATTAAATAATTCGTGTTATATTTGCGCTTTTATATATATTATTAATATTGCGTGAATTAATTAAGTGGTAAAATATCTACAATTAGTAGTTTTTCTTTTTATTAGTTTTTTGGGAATTTCTCAATCAAGACCTGATGAAGTTTTGATTTACTATAAAAGCTATGGTCAATCATTAAAGAAAGTTCTCAATGATTTATCTCAAATATCTGGGGTGAACTTTGCCTATTCGGATGCTCAGCTAACAGAGCATGCTCCTATAGTTATAGATGCCAATAATGAACCATTAAAAGATATACTACAGGTCATTTTAAAGAAAAACAACTTAACCTACAAGCTGATAGGTGACCAGTTGGTTATAGTCTCTGATGACAATAATAATATTAAAGAGAAAATAAGGATATATGGATTTATAAGAGATCAATTCTCAGGTGAGCCCCTCATTGGAGTAAATGTATATTTACTAGATAAATCAAATGGTACTACAACTAATTCAAGAGGTTTTTATTCTTTCTTAATAGAAAATAAACCTTGTCGTATTTCATACACCTATGTTGGTTATCAACCTTTTATCACTGACATGGATTATAGTATAGATACACAAAAAGACATATACCTTATACCTGATGGTCAACTCAATGAAATAGTAATTAAAGATAAAAATTTTAGTGTAGAAAACAAATCACCTTCATCTTTACAATTCATATCGATGGACGTCATGAAATCTGCAAATCATCTAGCGGGAGAGCCGGATTTAATGCGTTTTTTAGCCATGCAGCATGGTATTTCAACAGCTTCGGAAGGTGTCGGAGGATTAAGTGTCCGAGGTGGGTCGCATGATCAAAACTTAGTATTATTGGATGGTATTCCATTGTACAGTAGTGGCCACGCATTAGGTATTTTTTCAGTATTTAACGGTAATGCCATCAAAAGTACACAAATATACAGAGCTGGTATTCCTGCGAGACATCATGGAAGACTCTCTTCTGTAATAAATATTCATACAAAGGATGGAAATTATAATAAGATCTCTGGAGACATTACATTAAGCACTATTGCTGCCAATGCTACACTTGAAGGTCCTTTACTGAAGGATAAAGCAAGTTTTTTGGTATCTTACAGAAGAACATTTTTGGATGTTTGGATTAAGGAATTTAGTAACTTTATAAACACTACAAATAATCAATCAGGGATTACCAATTATTTTTTTAATGATTTCAATGCTAAATTGAATTTTAAACTTAGTCCGAGAACAGACATACAAGTGCAAGGTTTTCATACCAATGATGCATTTGAAAACAATAGAATAAATTTGGACGGGTTAGGTGACGTTAACAGGAGGGTTATCAATCAAGCCAATAGAGTTTATTCATCTAAACTAAATTATCAATTAAGTAGCTTGTTTTTTACACATCTTACGGCCTATTCTACTCAATATGATTTTGGAAGTTTTAGAAATCAAGGCTTTCAATCGCGCAGAAATGATGACACTCTTACGATTTTTGAAGGGGCTCTTTTCAATTCTAAATTGATTGAAAATGGATTCAAATTGGACAATGACTGGATGGTCGCTTATAAACATTACATAAAATTTGGAGGCTCTTGGCTAAATAGAACTTTTAATCCATCAACATTAACCTTTAATGAACTTTCTCACATTTTACCTTCCTTTGATGTAACTAAGGATCAGGCAAATGACCTAGTAAACAATGCCAAATACTTTAATAGTGAAATTAATTTATACATTGAAGATGAATTTCAATTGACGGATGATATTCGAATAAATGGCGGATTAGTTTTGAGCACTTTGAGAAACAACAACCAACTGTCTCAGCCTTTTTTGCAACCCAGATTGTCAATAAATGCTGGCGGACAATCAACTGATTTTAAAGCTGGTATTACGCGTATGGCTCAATATCTTCACCTAATGAATAATAGCGGATTGGGATTCCCGTCTGACATCTGGATGCCTGTCACCGAAAGAGCACCTGTGCAGACTTCTTGGGTTTTTAATACGGATTTTGTTTATAAGCTGGAAAATGGCCTAAACTTAGGGCTCGAAGCTTATTATAAGACAATGAACACAATTAGTTCACAAACTGAAGGTTCTTTTCTCGATGTGGGAAGTGGCGATCCGCGGGAAACAAACGTTTCTATTGGCAGGGGACAAGCTTATGGCATAGATACATACATTGAAAAAACATTTGGGAAAACACTTTTAAATGTTAATTATTCTTATAGTATATCAGATAGAATTTTCAGTACCATAAACAATGGAAATATTTTCCCTTTTGACCTGAACAGAAGACATAGCTTTAAAACATCTATGACTTATAGAATTTCTAATTTTTCTGAATTCTTATTTAATTGGTCATTTATGTCGGGAACTCCATTTTCAAGGCCCAATAATCAAGTTATCCAAGCCAATGGCCGACCTACGGTAGTATATACTGCAAAAAACAATGATTTGTTTCCCCCATTCCACAGATTAGACGTAGGTTTCAGCTTCTATAATGTGTATAAATGGGGAAGAGTGAAATTTTTTGTGGGCGTCTATAATGCATATAATAGATTAAATCCATTCTATACAGAACTAATTCGCAATCAAAATGAAGCTGGAAGATACGAATTTAGACAATTGAGTTTGCTACCGCTTTTACCCACAATAAGCTATAGTGTTGCTTTTTAATTTATATACAAATTGAAGCATTAAAAAATCATCTTCCATTCACAATGAGTTTTTTGTGAATCCACTCTCCACGTTGTATATAAAACTGAACAATATATATCCCATTGGCTACATCATTTATTGAAAAACAGTTGTCTTCAACGTATTTGATAATTTGGTTTCCGAAAACATCATTTATAAAAACTTGTTCTGAAATCACCTGGTTACAGCAAGCATAGTCACTTGACGGATTAGGATATAAGAAAATTTCTAAATCATTTGATTCTTCCTCTGTATTTGAAATTTTGGCACAATTGTCGTCAATATATCCCTTAGTATCCATACGCAGTTTATCAAGTTTGGGAACGAAAAAGTTTCCTGGACAGGCCGTATGACCTGGCCTACAGCCATCCTGGTGACCAGAGATAGTCATCATATTACCAAAATGTGAAACAATATCCTTTGATCCTGTCGGGTCGATATTCGCCTGACAAGATTTCCATGCCAAAAGCCTTTCTAAAGCTTCTATGGCATCTTCAGTAGGTTCTATTAATTCAAAATTGCCCAATACGCATACACCCATAGTATTATTATTATATCCACACATATGAGCTCCCCTGACATTGTCACCACCTCCTCTACCTTCGTAAATGATACCATTGGGATCTATCAACCAGTTATAGCCTACATCTTGCCAACCATTAGTATTGACATGAAAATCAAAAATAGAAGCTACGACAGCTGACCAGTTACTACTTGTATTATTACCCGCACTGTGATGTACTATCAAGTGAGTTACAGGAGTGTACGCAGCTGGTGGAATGTAAATATCAGAAGTTAAATTAAAAGTGGTGCCCCATTGTATACGTGTGATGTGATTGGGTTTTGGACATAAGCATTCATTATATGCATTTTTGTCCTCATACTCAAGGACTTGCGGCATCTCTTGAACTGAGGGTGCAAAGACACGTACTTTTATTTTAAACTCTTCAGTATATTCTATACTTAAACCTTGAATAGAGAGTGTCAGTTGGCCAAATTCTTTCGGGTCTAAATAAACAATATTGGTAATATAAATATCATCATTATCCTCTTGATCGGCAAAGGGAGATAAGTTGTAAGAAGCATCCTCTGAATTTATAGATATTTTTAAATTTTGATTTTGTATAGCTTTCCCTTCTAATCTGAGTGATATCGCATAAAACTCAATATTAGGATTTTCAGATAGTTCTATTCTATAGCTTAAGATTTCATCCTCTGATGTTTTTTGATGATAAATAATATCAAATGCTTGTGAAGAGAGGCTTAATACCTTAAATATTATTATAAAACAAATAGAAAATATTCTCATTTAAAGATGGGTTGCACGAATTTTATAAGTTCAAATAAATAAATAAACTATCCATCTAACCTTATAAAATTTTGATTAATAAATCTCAAAATTAATCTAAAATATCAAAACGAAGGGAAATTATTATTTTTTTTTTCAAAAAGTTAAATTACTCTTTTGTAAATCAGATAATTGTATTACCTTTGCGGCCCGAATTAAAAAGTTCGGTATACGCTATTTTATTATTTAATCATTTACTTCAATAAATTTATGAAACATTATGAAGTTACATTCATCATCGATCCCGTTCTGTCAGGTGATGAAT
>DAIPYV010000142.1:0-8776 GCA_036782555.1 Saprospiraceae bacterium | reverse complement strand
ACAAATTGATAACGTCATCAGTGCCGAAGAAAATACCAGTTTAGGAATCGGCGCACTAAACAATGTCACCACTTCTACCCAAAATGTTGCTATAGGTATATATTCTCTATCCAATAATGTGGGGGGAGGCAATACAGCCATCGGAAGTTTTTCATTGTTTAATAATTTGTCAGGTGCCGGCAATGTTGTCAACGGAAATTCCGTCATGTATTTTAATATTTCAGGATCTCAAAATGTTGGAATCGGTTCAGCATCACTATATGAAAGTAAAGCCAAACACAACAATGTGGCTATCGGGCACGAATCCATGCGCAATATGGGCGGAGACAATGCCACAGAACTCACATTCAATACCGCCTTAGGTTTTAACGCTATGCATGGCGGTAGCGATCCTACTCTCAATATAGGAAAGTTCAATACGGCACTTGGAGCAAGCAGTCTGAAAGAGCTTACCTCCGGGGAGTACAATGTAGCCTTGGGTACAGGGTCTGCATTTAGCAATACTACCGGCAGCAGAAATACTGCACTTGGCGGTGGTGCATTATATGCCAATAGTATAGGTGAGGACAATACTTCTGTTGGTTATCAGTCACTGGCATCCAATACAGCATCGGGCAATACAGCTGTTGGTAAAAATGCCTTGTTTTTTAATAATACCGGGACAGATAATGCCGCATTGGGAAAGGATGCATTGAGATTTAATGAAGACGGCACATTTAATTCAGCTATGGGTAGTCAGGCACTTTTTTCCAATAAATCGGGAAGTTGGAATACCGCAATAGGTAGTAGTGCCTTATACTCAAATAATACAGGATCGGGCAACACCGCAATAGGTGTTGATGCCATGTTTTTAAATAACACTGGTAATAACAATACCGCTTATGGTGCATTAGCTATGAGATCAAATACTACTGGCAATGGAAATATTGCTTATGGAGAAAAGGCAATGTACAATAATAATTCAGGAAACGAAAATGTAGCTATAGGCAGCTCATCATTGTATAGCAATATCACTCAAAGTCATTTGATTGCCATTGGTGATGGTGCACTTTACCATCAGAATGGCGGATTAGGTAGAAACACTGCTGTGGGTAGTAAAGCACTCTTTCAGAATACCATCGGAGCTGACAATGTGGCTTTGGGATATGAAACCCTTAAAATGAACGTCTCAGGGAGTAAAAACATAGGTATTGGATCATCGGCTCTTCACCAAAATACTACAGGTGAAAATAATGTGGCAATGGGACATAATGCATTGCTGGGAAATACAGCGGGTTACGATAATGTAGCTATCGGATTTCAGACTTTAAGTGCCAATTCTACTGGTTCGGATAATATAGCATTGGGACGATTATCCATGTTCAGTAATCAAACAGGTGAAAGCAATGTAGCTATAGGCTTTGAAACATTAGGAGCGTCTTTGTTTGGTAACGCTAACCTGGCCTTGGGAAATTCGTCATTGCGCAATATTTCAATAGGAGACGCTAATATATCACTTGGACATTATGCAGGCCACTATCTCAACGGAGGATTTGATAATGTGTTTATAGGACATAATGCAGGGATGGGAAATACCGCCCATGACAAATCAGGAAGTGTCATGATTGGGTACGAAGCAGGGAAAAACGAAGAAACCAGCAACAAACTCTATATAGCCAATACAGATACTTCCTTACCTTTGATATGGGGTGATTTCTCCACTGATCTACTCAATTTTAATGGCAAAGTAGGTATCAATAATAGCAATCCTACTTCTCCTTTGCATATCAAACAAATCAGTACTTCAAGCTCAATTATTCTGGAGCATCCTTCATTCTCCGATAATTGGGATGTTTACATTGATAATGCCAGAGACTATAACTTTAAGTACAATGGTACTCTCAGGGCCTATATCCAAGATACTGACGGTGCTTACATACAAGTATCAGACAGACGTAAAAAATCTAATATCACACCGATATCATCTGTCCTGCCCAACTTACTCCAGCTGCAAGCAGCCCGATACCATTACACCGATGACCAAAGTCAAAGTATGACCATAGGACTTATCGCACAGGAGGTGGCGCCACTTTTTCCCGAAGCTGTCAGCGAAAAGGACGGTTTGAAAGGCGTCAATTATCAGATCTTTGGCGTATTGGCTATCGAAGCCATCAAAGAGCAGCAAAACATCATTGATGAGCAAAAAGCAAAGATTCAGCAATTGGAAGCTAAGTTAAATGCTGTAATCACACACTTAGGCATCAATGTAGATTAAAATGAATAAGCTCTTAATCACATTTATCCTTGTATCCACCTCTTTGTGGGGGCATCAATGTAAAAACATAAAACACGAGAACACTTTACGCGTATTTGAAGAGGAGAAATGGGTCCATGACACAATATCAGGTGAGACAGAAGTTGAATTTGATATTGTGTCCAATCCCTACGAAAGGTACATCAATACGCTGGAAGATGTCTTTCTGTGCATCATGTTTGAAGGTGAATATATCTGGATGCGGGACGAAGTTTCCTACAGCGGCTCATGTGTCAAGGAAGACAATCGTTACATCCTGTTTGATCATAGAGATACTGATTGGGCAGTCTTTGACATTGGTAAGAATACACTTTATGAACAGTTTAGTGACCGCACTTCGAAAATGGAAATTGTGGATATGAAAAATACGGAGCAATATACCGTAGCCCAAAGATTGCTCATAAAGAAACCTTATCTGACATGGTATGGTTCCAAATTACAATTCACCATCGCAACAAGCGGCGATCTCAATCTCTCAGCCTATGAAGTTGAGGCTCTTATGGATTTTATTAGGTCTCAAAGGGGAAATCTACCATACAACGAGGACATTCGCTATCAATGGTATGATAGTTGGCAATGTGCTTTTGAAAAAGATCCCGTTTCCTTCAACGCTTGGTTAAAAAGTATCTATGAAGATTTGATAGCTACCATACTATTTGTAGGCTCCATAGAAGTGGAGGTAAAACTCAGAAATCAGACAGCACAGAAACTTGAACAATTTATTAAATCTAATAATGATTGTTTTCTAGAATCTCAGTTTATACTCGCTGAATGACTATTTTATCCCTCAAAAGCGGGAGATAAAATTCCACTTTTCGAGGGATTGTGCGGCGCATCAAACCTCTATAACTTTGCACTATAATTTAAACATATTTACAACCTCAAAAATTTTTAAAAAAAATGAAAACTTTAACAATCTTAATTCTTGCGATTATTGTCTCTCACTGCGCCGTGGGTTACTCTTATGATATAGATTCAAAAGTGGTGCTATGCACTTCTAAAGGAAAAAAACTTACTGAGGGTCATTTTGAAACTATGCATCTAATATCTCAAACTCAGATAGGTAAACAGTTGGATGAAAAAGAAATACAGACCCTCAAAAAGGAACTCATAAAATCATTTGTGCTTTCGCCTGAAACGACAATAAAATATATAGAAACATTTTCACTAAATTTGAAGTGGAGCAATTACAACTTCATCCCTGAGGATAACAACGAAAAAATATCATATTTAAATCACGAAAATGTGGACTTTTTAAACCAATTTTCATTATTCAAAGATGTAAAACACCCCTTAGAAAACAAGCCCCATTACCCACATTGGGCTAAAAACTAAAAGATGTTTATCCTCCGAAAGTAGGAGTAAAAATTCCACTTTTTGGAGGATTGTCCAGTGTGTCAAACCTCTATAACTTTGTACTATATTTTTCAACCTTATAAAATCATTCATAATGAAAACAGTTTTTATTGCTCTATTATCATTTGTCACATTATCGGCCATAGGGCAAGATTATCAGACACAATCTCGAAAAGTTTGGTTTAGCTCTCATGGGGTCAACTATACTGAAGGTCACTTTGAAAAAATTCGTCGGTTTGCTGAGTTTCTTTTGGATCAAAAACTCAATTTTATAGAACTTCAAGATGCCAAAAATGAGGCACAAAAATCATTTATGTCTGACCCACGAGGCACACTCAATGAAATAGCTGAAATAGACCAACAAATGCAACAAGTATATAGACTCACTGATGTTCAAACTGTAGGTTTGGTGAGATCAGCATTGCTTCTTCATGTATATGATGCCCTGTTCAAAGAGCCACAAATGCCATTGCTAGGCAAATTGATAGATAAACATTGCAAAATTCTGGCTTATGATATCTACAATAATTTGGTGTTTACTCAGAAAGATGCCGATGGATTTTTCAACTTGATAGATTTTGTTTCTAAAATCAATGGAAATTATACCAAAATAACAGCTTTAGAAAAGAGGCAAGCCACACAACAAATGATTCAAAATTTCAATAGCCTGAGTTTACAGGAAAAACAACTCATGTCCATCATGGGTATCATGAATGACTATATACAAACAGTCTATAAAAGAGCCACTTTTACTCAAAAGAATCAAATTAAAGACGAACTCAATAAATCTTTTGCTGCAAATAATACTCAAAACAACAACTCTACTCAAAGTAATGGTGTGGACTACTCGAGATTCAACAATATGAGTGCTAGTTCCTATCAAATGCTGAGCAATATGATAATGTCTTCACATGTCACTAATATGAATATCATAAGCAATATAGGCGGCTCCGGCGGCTATTGGTACATCAAAAATTATTAAACTTAAAAAATATCCATAATGAAAACACTTTTTACACTCTTTATTACATTAACTATCTTGGCTCAAATGCATGCACAAGTCAATTATCAATATGAAATTTCTGCAAATGATGGCTTATTCAGTGAACATTTATTAGTCGATGGAGCCGATTTCTTTTATACAGCAGTTTCCGAAGACCAAAACATCTATTCTACACATTTGGTCCTATGGAATGCAACAACAGAAAGTATCCAATGGAGCAAAAAGTTAACTGTGGAGCAAGGGGTATCCATGCTTCCTGTAAAAATTTTAAGACGAAAAGATGGTACTTGCATTTTGGGGGCCACTGATTATTCGTCGAAAGATGGATTTTCTAATGGAAACTATACATTCATTCACATTGATAGTAAAGGGAACATTCTTAATACTAGAAGATTGGGAAGTTCTACTGGTGGCATATTGAGAGACTTAATATTGGATGACAATGAAGATATCATTTTTTTAGGTGATCGTATTAATAGCCAATCTGCCTATAGGACAGTTTTGGGTCGTTTGGACAAAGATTTGAATGTAGTGGCTATGAGATCAGTTTTTAAAGAATACTATACTTATGGTTTTGCACTGGCTAAAGACAGTAAAGGTCATTTATTTACAGTAGGCCATACTCAGCCTGCTACGTTTGGTTTTAAACGTAGTATGGTCACAAAATGGACAAATGACTTGGACCATGTAAGTACACTCATACAGCAAGACTTGGACCCAAATACTACTTTTAATTATATTTACATTGATGAAGATGATAAAATACATTTAGGAGGCAATTTGAGCAATTTACCTACGTATGTACGGTTAAGTAATAATTTAGGGTATGAGTATGGGCATGAGTTTTTTTATTCATATATCAAAAATATTTGGAAAGACAAAAATGGTCTTGTCAACATATTTGTAGAAGGTACAAACAGTTATGGTGTATTTGACAAAGAAGATAATTTGACTTTTAAGTCTGTATTGACAAATATTGGAACAAATAACTCCCAAACTTACTCTTTAGACAAAAATTGGATTTACAATTTATCTCATTTTAACACAGCTGAAAACCCTAAGAATAGACTTTTGCTCAATTCCAATAGCTTAAAACCTGATAATGAATGTTTCCTTATTGATAGAATAGGCGGAGCACAAGGCAAATTGAGAATCGACAGTTTTGGAATCACAGATGTAGTTATAAGAAATGAAATGATGACATCCATTACACCTAATGACATCAATATAGAAGACTATGCCTTAGAAGTAAAAGAAGTATGTAGGATAGAAATTATATCAAGTACAGCACAAGAAAAGCCACAGCAAACAATGAGAGTCTATCCCAATCCAGCCCATGAGTTTATCCAATTCGATTTGCCAGAAAATGAGCCCATTAACGAAGTCTATCTCTATAATTTGCAAGGTATATGTGTGCTTCAAAAATCTAATTTCCAACGGGGTGATGTATTAAATATTTCGGGACTTTCAGCGGGTATTTACACGGTAAGACTACAGACTTCCACTGGCTATCATTTGATTTCAAAGTTTAGTATTATTAGGTAATTTATTTATTTACATCCATAATTTTTTAACAATTTAAATTTTTGTATTATGAACTCCAAATTTTTTATTTTTCTATTTTTGTCTTTGATAGTGATGATGACTTCGTGCAGTAAGGATGAAGCCAAAGATCCCAATGAAGTTACTAATGATCGTTTAGTCAAAAACACTTGGGTAGTCCGCTCATTTACAGCCGATGGTGTTGAAGTAATGAAGGTATTGTATAATGACTTTGAGATGCGTTACACCAAAGAAGACAAAAATAATGGCAATGCTAGATGGCGAACTATCAATCTTTTTGGCCAGGCTTCAAATGATGAATCCAAATACACCATTAGAAATCAAGGCAAAGAGATAGACTTAGATGGGGATATTTTTGAAATTACAGTCGATGACTCCAAACTACTTTTGACGGGCTCGGTGGGTGGTGAGCGTTGGGTGATAGATGCCCGAAAATAAATTTTGCATATAATAATAAAAACAATCAAAGTAAAAGTTCATCTGTTTTTTAGATAGGCCACCTTGATAATCGTTTTTCTAATGTTAGACCTGCCTTGCCGTACCCTAAGGCAGGTAGGTATAACAGCCAATAATCAATTATACTTTGTGTATAGCCCTCAGTTTTAGAAATTTTTTATCATTATGGATGAGTGGCTTCTGACTAATAGTTGGAAGTCGCTTTTCTATTCTAAAAGTACAAATCCTGCCCAAAGCAATGGATCGTCAAAAAGTTCTTTCATTTCTAACTGAGTTTTTCTAAAAGTTTCAAGAATGGTCATGTTATGCTCTAACCAATGGGTATAAAAAGTAGTCATAAATACCTTTGTCTGCATATTTGGAACTTGCCACAGTGACATGATGAGATATTTGCCACCTGCCATTTTGAAAGCACGTTGGAGACCATAAACTCCTTCAAAGTTGTGTATGTCTCCCAAGATTGTTTCGCAGGCTGAGAGGACGACGAGTTGGGTGTTCCGTAGGTCTAATTGGTTCACATCATAGGCAGTCAGGATATCGTCTTCGTTTTCACCATCAGCTGCTCTTCCGTATTGCCAGGCGTAGTTTGAGCCGTCAAATAAAATCCCGGATCTAAACATCGGATCAAGGGATATTTCAAAAACGCTTTGAGCACTGGATTTGTCTTTTTGCATCGATGGATTGATATAGGAAAACCCATGTGTAGCAATATGCAAAACTTCAGGTGAATTAACATTCCGATTTCCGTATTTTTTCAGATGGCCTTCCGTAGCTTGATTTTGAGTGTAATGCATTACGTCTAATCCATAATTGTATAATAAACGTTTGACTTCCTCACCTTCGCTTTTTGTAAAATAAAGATTTTTCCATTTATCCCGCATTATGCGTTAGAACATCGTTATGAAGGTCGAAAGGCCAATAAAATAAGGATTTTCATGAGCGAATCATAGTCACCACTATGGTGAGTGAGTAAAAATTAGCGGAGCGCCTTATTTTGCAGGAATTTCGGCATGTAATAGATTTTCTAATGCATAATGCGGGTTTATCACCATAGACACCACGTAAAGTGGCAAATTTGTTTTCTGTTGGTGGTTCAGTATTTATGACAGTGCTTTTATTCCTGTCTTCCTCTACAGTATTATTTGGATCGTAGTCATAGTTAATGTCGCTGTAAATGGCTACCAATCCTTTATCCGATTCAATATCTGCAAAAACCTCTTTGCTGAAAAAGAAATGATTTTTTACTGTTATGGAGTAAATTTCATTCAGCAATTTTCCGTTTTGTAATGAAATATTTACATGATTGATACAGTGAAAAAGACCACTATTGGATACTATTATTTCCTTTGTGTTCTGCGGAAGATTATCTGTAATTTGTTGCCAACCGAGCTGAATAAAATTTTCATTTGTATTTTCAGTGAAAGAATATACCTCTTCATAATTTGTATAATTATTTTCAATTGAATTGCGAAATAATGCATCGACACCTATATCGATGTCTTTAGGGAAATCTGATTCTTTATGAATTATAAAAGTCAAATATTGGCCCTCCGGTATTTGTGCCTAAGCATTTCTGTACATTTGAAAACTTACATATACCTGTCCTTCTGAAAGACTGTTTTTAACAGAGTGAAAATCAAAATCGTTGGACTTAAATTCTATATGTTGTCCAGCCTTTTTTGATTCCAATGCACTCAACTTTTCAGTGAGTTCTTTCATGTCTTCATCCAAAGTATTTACAACTCTTGAACTTCCTTCTGTCGCAAGTTTGCAACTTGTGCCCACTACTCCATATCCCTGAATATTCCTTTATTTTGTTGACAATATCTGAATGACTATCTGGCCCTGATCTAGAAAATACTAAGTGTACATGATTGCTCATTAAGCACCATGCATGTAGGTTTATTCCTTTGTTTTGTTGACAATATCTTATACTCTCTGTAAATATTTCGATATAAGGAAGCCTGGTAAAAACATCTACCCATGATACAGTTGCAAAACTTACAAAATATCTACCATCACTATCTATAAACTTGTACTTAGTACTCACTCTTTATATTTTTATGAATTTAGGCACAAGTTACAAACTTGCGCCAGCAAAGGAT
>DAIPYV010000141.1:0-8828 GCA_036782555.1 Saprospiraceae bacterium | reverse complement strand
AAAACACATAAATTAAAATTAAATTTTGAATTTTGCCAAAAATTTCACGCTTAACCATATAAAAAAGTGTTAAACTGCCTTTAATAATATTATATTTTGTTGTTCAAGTTTTCTAAAACTTCATTAAGTTGATGTAGATTTATAGGGACAACACCTGGTTTTTGGCAAACTTGTCCACCGGCTACATTAGCTATGAGACCTATTTGGTTTATTGACATACGTTGGATATAACACAATGACACGATGCTAATAACAGTATCTCCAGCACCGCTGACATCAGATATATTACGGACGGAAGTGGGTACAAGCATTGCTTCTGTATTGTCGCTGATGAATAGTCCTTGGCTACTCAAGGTAATAAGCGTTATTTTGTTGTTGATTTTTTGTCTTAAAAGGGCATCTATTTTGTGATAATCTTCATGCCATGCACCATTGAGGGCTTGGGTTATTTCTTTTTTATTAGGTTTAAAAAGAGTACAATTTTTATAGGCAAAAAAGTTTTTTTCCTTGGGATCTACAAAGGTGGGTATGTTGTGAGTGTTAGCAAAATGTATAATTTCTGGAATATTTTTTTCGGTCAGCACCCCTTTATTATAATCTTGTAGGATGATACCTTGTAATGGTCTTTTTTGATGTGTAACTTTAAGTTGACGTATCAATTTTTCGGTAGTATCTTCGGATATATCGTACTTGTCCTCTGAGTCTATTCTAAAAAGTTGTTGGTTTTTGGAAATACACCGGGTTTTAACGGTGGTTTTTCTATTTTTTTCTTGTATCAGTTCACATGATATATTAGAATATGAATTGAGTAAATCAGTAAGTAAATCACCATTATCATCATTTCCTATCACACTAAATAAGGACACATTGGCACCTAATTCATGGATATTAAGAGCTACATTAGCTGCGCCACCTAATCTATTTTCGGTTTTATCCCAATCTAAAATAGGGACAGGTGCTTCAGGTGAGATTCTTGAGACCTTGCCCAATACATATCTATCTATCATTACATCACCTATCACAGCTATATGTATATCTGAAAAATTGGGGAGAACTGTTGATTTTGGGTTTTTCATTATAAATTTTTATGAGATTAGATCTAAATGGATGATTTAATATATTGAATAATTTTATCACTGGCACCTCTATTTTGTTCAAAGAATAATTTAGAAGCTTGCTCCACTTTATATATTAGTTGAGTATCCTTTGAGTAATTCTCTATAGTTTCTTGCATCTTATCAAAATCAGAGATGGAGTGACCTTGGCCAATTTTTTGTAAAGAAAAAGCCTCCGTAAATTTTGTGTGTTCGGGTCCAAAAAATACAGGCATACCGTAGGAAGCCGGCTCTAAAGTATTGTGAATACTTTTATGAAAGCCTCCGCCGATATAGACATAGTCTGCTATTTTATAGAGATTTTTTAGTAATCCTATGGTATTGACCATGATGATATTATTCTCAAAAGTGTCTTCATTCCAGAAGGATATTTTTTTATTAATAGTTGATTGAATGCGTTGAATTTGCATCTTGTTGACATTGTGAGGGGCTATGATATGTATATATTCTGTAAAGTATTCTATAGAGGCATTGACCACTTTCATATCAGAATCCCACACACTACCATAGATGATGACGCGTTTTTTGCCTGCCCATTGAAACCATTTATCATCTAATTGTGCTGTTTCGATATTTTTCATTACACTATCTATCCGAGTATCGCCTACTATATCGTAATTGAAAATATTATTTCTCTTGAGGACTTGAGCGGATTCATTATCTTGAACAAATAATCGATCAAATCTTTTCAATAATTTTTTTAGAGACGCCAAAATGGGTATAAAGAAATAATTTTTTTCTCTAAAGACACCTGATACTAAAATAGTTTTTGTAGGTGAATGCACCAAATGATGAATTAAATTCCACCAAAATTCATATTTAACAAAAATAAATAGTTTTGGACGGACGATGTCAACAATCCATTGTGCGTTTTTGGGGGTATCCGCCGGCAAGTATACTATAAGGTCTGCATAAGGATAACCTTTTTTAATTTCATACCCAGATGGTGAAAAGAAGCTAAGTATAATTGGATTGCTTGAGTTTTCAGTTTTAAGGGCTTCTATTATTGGCCTACCCTGTTCAAATTCGCCCAAGGATGCACAGTGTATCCAGATTGGATGAGGGTACTTTTGGACAAAATCAAGAACTTTTGTTCTGGTTTTCTTCCTTCCATTATACATTTTTTGGAGTTTTTCACTCGGCCAAAACTGTAATATGAAGTCAGTCAATGTAAGGAGCGAAGTGTAGAAAAAAAGAAGTAATTTTGTCATTCAATTTCAGGCTATCAATAGAAAATTTCTTTTTCTCCTTTATTATAGTAAAAAGGTAAATAATAAGACAATCTGAGACCTACCATTATATCCAATCTATTTTTATCACCAGGTTGTCCTGTATCAAAATGATAAGCGCGCACATCAGAAGTAAATCCTTGAGTGAAATCAAGGGCCAATTCAAAATTCATACGTCTATCAGCGCTCAACATTTTATAGGCGATGGATTCCTTTAAAGCAAAGCCTCTAGTTAATCTATCATAGCGTACATGCCTTCCAGCTCGGACCTGTATCGCAGAGTTATTTTCATCTGCAAATTTTATGTGATGTTGCAAAATGCCACCTTGTACCATAAGCTTGATTCCTGAACGATTTTCTGGTTTGAGTTGAATGAGCTTTCCGAATCCAACACCCATGAAGACTCCTCTTTGTTTTAGAAATAGGACGGCGTCTGAATTATTATCACCTAGTATCCAGCCTTGTTCTGTACGATAGGGTGCTACGGGATCTATTTTGACATTATCACCAAAAAAATAGGCAAAACTACCTCCCAAAATCCAATTAGAGGCTGTTATAAATTCTGCATTCAGACCATAATCCATGCTTCCACCATATCTTTCTTTTAGGTCTTGCATAGGTATATTATACCCCAAACCCAAACCTAAGGCTAAGATACTACCGTCGATAGGTTTTTCAACGGCTTGTTGTGACATAGTGCTACCAGCAAGTAAAAGACCTACAATATTTGAAAATAATATTTTATACATTTTTCTTATCATTTCGCTCTATCTAACGCAAAAGTAATGATATATGTTGATATGGACATGTAAAATATGAATTAACTACTCATGTGACGACACTTTTTTATACATCTTAGACTAAAAAATTCAATGAATAAATTTATTATCCGTACCTTTGCGTCCCGTAACAAGGTAATTCAATTAATTCTCCACAACATGGCAAAACATATATTCGTTACGGGTGGTGTCACATCATCTTTAGGTAAGGGCATTATAGCGGCATCATTGGCTAAGCTTCTTCAAGCCAGAGGCTTTAGAGTCACTATTCAAAAGTTAGATCCTTATATCAATGTTGATCCTGGTACATTAAATCCATATGAACATGGAGAGTGTTACGTTACTGAAGATGGGGCTGAAACAGACTTAGATCTCGGACATTACGAGAGATTTTTAAATAGACCTACTTCACAAGCCAATAATGTCACGACAGGTCGCATATATCAGACGGTTATCCAAAAAGAGAGAGCTGGAGATTTTTTAGGGAAAACTGTACAGGTTATACCTCATATCACAGATGAAATAAAGAGACGTATTACTTTGTTAGAAAAAGACGACGCGTACGATTTTGTCATAACAGAGATAGGTGGTACAGTGGGAGATATAGAGTCCTTGCCCTATTTGGAAGCTTTGAGACAATTGCGTAGGGAGGTGGGTATAGGCAATTGTCTAGTCGTACACCTGACACTGATACCCTACTTAAAAGCGGCTAAAGAACTCAAAACTAAGCCTACCCAACATTCAGTCAAAGAGCTTTTACAAGCAGGAATTCAACCAGATATTCTTGTATGTAGGACAGAGCATCATTTGCCTAAAGAATTGAGAGAAAAATTGGCTTTATTCTGTAATGTGGACGAAAAGTCAGTCATAGAAGCCATTGATGCTGATACAATATATGATGTGCCGCTATTGATGTTAAAAGAAAAGTTAGACAAAATAGTGCTAGCTAAATTAGGTATAAAAACGAAGGTCGAACCCGACTTAATAGCGTGGAAAGAATTTCTGGGAAAACTCAAAAACCCAACAACGGAGGTCAAAATTGGTCTTGTCGGAAAATATAACGAACTGCAAGATGCTTATAAATCTATACATGAAGCATTTATCCACGCAGGTGCTGTCAATGAATGTAAAGTTGAAATAATACCTATTCATTCAGAGGCTATAGATGTAGAAAATGTAAGTAAAAAACTGCAAGGTTTAGACGGTGTATTGGTAGCTCCAGGTTTTGGAGAAAGAGGTATTGCAGGAAAATTGTTAACCATAACATACGTCAGAGAAAACAATATCCCATTTTTTGGTATTTGTTTGGGAATGCAGTGTGCAGTGGTTGAATTTTGTAAAAATGTTCTCAATATTGAAAATGCCAATTCGACAGAAGTAGATATTAATACCACTGAACCCGTCATAGACTTGATGCCTGACCAAAAAAATATTACTACCAAAGGTGGCACAATGCGTTTAGGGGCCTACAAGTGTAAGTTAATTAAACCATCTATAGCTCAAAAATCTTACGGGCAAATAGAGATTTCAGAGAGACATCGCCATAGATATGAATTTAACAATGAATATCTAGAAAGAATGGAAAATGAGGGACTAATAGCCACTGGAAAAAACCCTGAAACAGGGCTAGTAGAGATAGTAGAATTGAAGAATCATCCGTATTTTATCGGTGTACAGTACCATCCAGAGCTAAAAAGTACGGTGGAAAATCCCCACCCTATTTTTGTATCTTTCATACAAGCGGCTCTTAATAATAAAAAAAATAATGCGTAAACTCAAACTAGACGAATTAGGTAGATTGACTCCTGATGAATTTAAAGCTTCGGAAAAAATGCCTGTAGTTTTGGTTTTGGACAGCATTCGTTCGGCCCTAAATGTGGGTTCCCTTTTTCGGACATCAGATGCTTTTGCATTAGAGCGGATAATATTATGCGGTATCACAGCCCAACCTCCACATAGAGAAATCACCAAAACAGCAATAGGCGCCACCGAATCTGTAGATTGGTCCTACCAAGACAGTATTGTAGAGGCTTTGGCTAATTTAAAAGAGGAAAATTATACTTTAATCGGTATAGAGCAAACAGATACTTCTTGTCAGCTTACTGAAATGAAATGGCCAAAAGGCAAGTTGGCCATAGTACTAGGCAACGAAGTAGAGGGCATGAGTAATGATGCGATAGAAATGTTGGATGCGTGTATAGAAATACCTCAATATGGCACCAAACACTCTCTCAATGTGTCAGTCTGTGGTGGCATAATCTTATGGGAGTTGAGTAAGCATTTTAGACACATGAAAAACTAATGAGTAAGTAAAACATTTAATGCTAAAAAAATCAGTTACTATACACGTCACGGTCACCAATGATTTGAATCAAGACCAAAGAATGCATAGGATATGTAGTGCATTGACTGAAATGGGTCATGAAGTAGTACTTATAGGTAGAGAAAAACCCAATTCTCAAATATTATTGAAGCAATCTTTTACGCAAAAAAGACTTAAGTGTTATTTTCATAGGAGTATTTTATTTTATGCTGAATACAATTTGCGATTGTGTTTTTATCTGTTGAGACATGCTAAAGACATCGTTTATTCTGTAGATGTGGACACACTATTGGCTAGTTGGTGGGTAAAAAAACTCAAAAAAACTCAACTCATTTTTGATGCCCATGAGTATTTTACAGAAGTGCCTGAGCTATTAGAAAAGCCCTATGTGCGTAAAGTGTGGTCTTGGATAGAAAATCTATGCATTAAAGACGTGGATGCAGCTATCACAGTAAGTCCGAGTTTGGCCGAGATATTTACTGAAAAGTGGAAGAAACCCTTTGAAACCATTTATAACGCACCAAAACTAAATAATGAAAAATATCCCAGCCCTCTTCATCCCCAAAGATATATTTTGTACCAGGGCATGCTCAATAAAGGTAGGGGTTTGGCTGAAATGATGGACGCCTTACCTTATATTCATAAAGATATAGATTTTATAATAATAGGAGAAGGTGATTTAAGCCAAGAATTACGAAATAAAGCCAAAAGTCATATTGCATCAGACAGAATTATATTTGTAGGCTGGAAAAATGCACAAGAAATGAAAGCGTGGACGCAGCACGCAATTCTGGGATATAATCTTTTTGAACTTGAAAGTTTAAGCTATTTTTATTCTCTGGCTAATAAATTTTTTGATTATATGCATGCAGAGATACCTTCTATAAGTTCGGATGTACCTGAGTATAGACACATCATTGATGAATATGAAATAGGATATTTAGTAAAGGGTTTAGATCCAAAAAATATTGCTAACACCATAAATATTGCTTTGAATAGTAAAGAATATATGGAAAAGAAAAATAGCTGCAGGCGAGCCAAAGAGATATTTAATTGGGATAATGAAAAAATGAAATTGGAAAAGATTATGAAAAAATTGCTTTCTGAATAATTAGAAATATTATTGATTTAGCTAGGGTCGCCGTTATCAAAAAAAATTACATTGAAAACATTTTTGAATATAAATATACAGAATAGTCTTTGTTCCTCTATTTTATAAAACTTTTTGATTTTGATTACCCATATAAAATGAGGAAAACTCCCTAAATCTATGCTTTTTTTGAATTTTTATCAATGGGCATATAACAAAAGTTATATGGTGCAGTCTGAAAAATGCATTTACCTTTGCACCAAGTTAGTTAGTAAAGATAAAAAGGCCTCAAAAGTGAGCCCATCTCATCAAGTTTTTTGGTTAAAAATTTAGCAAAACCCAACAAAATCCTCAGTTTATGCTCCCATAAACAAAAGACTGGTGAAGGTAACTAGGAAATCTGCTATATTTATACAAAAATAGCCTCCTATTGGATGGCTATTTTTGTTTTTTCTTAATCTATTTTTACAAATTTTTTGACTTGCTTCTCTCCGTTAAGGGTCATATGAATAAAATATAGACCTTTGGGCCAATCAGAAACACGGATTTCTAAATTGTCTTGTTGACTTATATCTTTTAATATCATGACGTTTCCTTGAGCATTGAATATCTCTATTTGAGCACTTTTTATTTTTTTATGAGTAAGCCCTTGAACAGTCAAAATATCTGTAGCTGGGTTGGGACTCAAACTGAATAAAGTCGAAACAACCTCATTGTCTGTAGAAGAAAGTACTCTCGAACCATTAGAAAACCATGTTCCCCATGAGCCGCCATCTATAAATATGCGACCCCTGTCATCAGAGGTTATTTTGTCAGTGTTTAAGTCTACTCTAGCCAAAACGCCTCCTCCACTTTGCTTTTCAGCATCAAAAATTAATTGAGAGTCATCTCTAGAATAAGAAGGATAGCCTAAAGTACTATTTTCAAAAATGACTCCCAACTCTTGACGTTCTAAATTTAGGCCATAAATAATATACTCCTCAGAGACATCGTTTATAAAATCAAACGCTATAATATACGGACTGTTTTTTGAAAAAGTAGGATTGCCAATGCTAAAGTCTGTGTCTAATGAGTTGAATAATTTGGATATGTTTCCCTCGGCAAAATTTTCAGAATTTTTATCCCAAACCTGCATAAAACTTATATCCCAAGGCTGCACACCTTCACCGTAATCATTTTTTGCATCATACATGATATATTCGCCATCATAAGCAAATTCCAATACATCAGCAAACAAAACATTTTCTACTTTTGGGCTATTAGGTCCAGTAAAATAGTTGTATAATGTAAAGGCTTGCCAACGCTCTCTCTCGAATGAATAAACGTATATCTTATTGTCCAATTCTTTTAAAAGCACAGCCAACAATGTACCATCTTTAGAAATAGCTACATTTCTGTAGTCAGGATCATCTAAGAGTACAATTTCTTGATATGTTCCATCGCCATAATTAATGGAAATTAAATATACCTTATTGTCATCGCCCACAAAAAGACCAAATTGACCATTATCTGTAAAGGAAAGTTTAGAAATAGGTGCAGTCGTAGAAAACGGGTTTGTTATTATGTTTCCTTCACCATCAGCTAAATATAATTGAGAAAGATTCTCGTCACTTAATACTACATAATCTAGGCCAGGATTGGTATCTATATCTTCTTCAGGATTATTTTCTTGACCATCTATAATACCCACTTCATTGAAAGCTTGACGTACCACATTGGGTATTTGGCCTTCACCATGCAAGTCTATGGCAGACCTGATACAGGCTTTGCGAAAGTCAATAAATTCGGATGAAGCTGTTAAGTAAGTCGTCAATGCTCTATAAAAAATATCTAAGGCGATGTCTTTGGATGTACGGGTAGCTACTTTATAGTATGCAAAATTTCCAATGCCGCTATTTATATGTACACCACCGTTGTCCTCACTTCCTCTATACATAGTACTTACATTATCGGGTTGATATCCATAATCATTAAGACTATTGCCACCATTTCTCGGATTGGACATATCTCTCAGGGCACCAGTACGAAAATTATTGCGGTTGATAATGTCTTCACCTAATTGCCAATTTCTCCCCTCTATCATAGCCCCAAAAATATCTGCATAGGTCTCATTCACAGCACCTGATTGGTTTCTATAGATAAGTTTGGCGGTATATTCTATTACTCCATGACCGTACTCATGTCCTACTACATCCAAAGCGGCAGCGGCATTTCTTATCAATACCTGTCCACCAGGGGCACCGCCTAAAAATATTTGATTTCTTCCAGGATGCCAGAATGCATTTTCCTCAG
>DAIPYV010000140.1:0-8889 GCA_036782555.1 Saprospiraceae bacterium | reverse complement strand
TTTTGTGATTGTTTTAATATTCCATTGCTTGTATTGGAAGATGTGCCTGGATTTTTACCGGGTACGGATCAGGAATGGAATGCTATTATTACACACGGGGCTAAATTACTGTATGCCTTTAGTGAAGCCACTGTGCCTCGTATCACTGTCATTACACGCAAAGCCTATGGTGGCGCCTATGATGTGATGAACTCCAAACACATCGGAGCGGATATGAACTATGCATGGCCTACAGCAGAAATTGCCGTCATGGGGGCCAAAGGTGCAAGTGAGATTATTTTTAAAAATGAAATAGCGCGTGCTGAAGATAAAGCCGCTAAACTTAAAGAAAAGGAAGCTGAGTACCAGGAAAAATTTGCCAACCCTTACAGAGCGGCCTCTCGTGGGTTTATAGATGAAGTTATAGAACCAAGAGAAACTCGTAGAAAATTAATTAAGGCATTTTCTATGCTAGAGAATAAAAAAGTATTGTTGCCACAGAGAAAACACGGTAATATTCCTTTATAAGGAGCTTTGGTATTCTCATCATTTTTGTAACAAATGATTGAACTTCCAGACATCTTCAAAAGAATTGTATAATGGGACAGGAGCTATTCTGATGACATCTGGCTCCCGCCAATCTGCGATGACTCCCGCTTCTGTAATTTTTTGAAAGAGCTTTTTGTCAGGAACTTCCATTTGTAGGGACAGTTGACACCCCCGTCTGTGTTTTTCTTGAGGTGTGATGATGTGAATGCCTTGATGATGCGAATGAGTGATCAAGTCCTCTAAGTATTGAGTAAGTTTTTCTGACTTAGCTCTCAATGCCGACATTGTAGCTGAACTAAATATATCTAAAGAAGACTTGATAGCTGCCATAGATAATATGGGTGGATTGCTCAGTTGCCACGCCTCTGCGGTTGGAATTGGAACGAAGTCATCTTGCATCAAAAAACGAGAAGATTTGTCATTGCCCCACCAACCCTCAAATCTAGGCAAATCACTATTGTGGTGGCGTTCATGAATGAAACAACCTGATAAACTTCCTGGGCCAGAATTGAGGTACTTGTAGGTACACCAAGCTGCAAAATCTGGACCATCATCGTGGAGATGGAGATGGATATTGCCCGCAGCATGTGCTAGGTCAAAACCCACCATACAGCCATATTGATGACCTAGTGCTGTGATTTTAGGTATGTCATATAGTTGGCCAGTATAATAATTGACGCCACCTATGAGTATCATCGCTATTTCATCACCTTGTGTCGCTAATATGTTTTCTATGTAAGTATCAGATACTATTTCACCACCTTCTTCAGGTTGGAGTTCTATCATGGCGTCCTTAGGGTCATAACCATGGAAACGGACCTGACTGGCTATTGCATATCTATCAGAGGGAAAAGGGGAGTAATCAAATAGGATTTTATATCTTTTGGTATTAGGCCTGTAAAAACTAGCCATCAATAAATGTAGGTTGACAGTCAAACTATTCATCACGACGACTTCGGAAGGCTTGGCTCCAACGACTTCAGCCATAGAGTCTGTCAAGAATTCATGATAAGGCATCCAAGGCCTATGAGCATGAAAATGACCCTCCACGCCCAAGTTTTTCCAATCTTCCAGTTCCTGTTGGACGTACTCTGGGGTTTGCTTTGGCATCAAACCTAAACTATTACCACAAAGATAGACTGTTTTTTGTCCGTCTTTGGTCTTAGGAATACAAAACTGATTTCTGTAACCTGCTAGTGTATCTTCACTATCTAAATGCTGAGCATATTCTATCGATGTATCCACTGTCTTTTAAATTTTTATTTTTAAATATCGTCATAAGACTTGACCATAAAGCCATTTTATGACATTGTCGTACCAAATTTTATCTCTATCTTCTGTTGTAATGATACCTTCTGATACTGCTTCATCTATGACCTTTCCTGGATAACAATCCACGATACTTTCCATTTCACCTAATGGGTATGGGTCGTCTAATCCAGCTATGAGACTACCTACACCACTTCTTTTGACCATGAGTTCAAATGACAATACATCGTGAACCAAGGTATCAAAAAATACATTGTCAAAATTGAGACCATCACCAGGATTATGAGTATCTTTAAAAAGATCTGGTCTGCCCTTGAAGCCTTGTATACGTCTGCCCAGTCCCATGTGTCCAAACTGATTGCCATGTGCAAAACATGTGCGCACTTCTGGATATAAGTGATGAAAGTCCAAAAGACTAAAAAAATGCCATGCATCTGCGGTCTGGGCACACATCCATATCAAGTGAAAACGCCAATATCTGTCTTGCAAAGATATCATTTCTTCAGCATTATAGGGATGTATCTCTACAGCTAATTTATAGTGATTGGCCAACTCAAACAAAGGGTGAGTCCATTCATCGGCAATGGCTGTCCATTGACCATCCTGATTTAGGAAGTGTGAAGGAAGACAAAGTAGTGGTAAATGCAATTTTTCTACACATCGCTCTATTTCTGCAAGTGCATCTTCTCTATGAAGTGGCTGCACGACAAAACCTGAGATAAACTTGTCTGGATGAGCCTCCTGAATGGAAGCATTGTAATCATTTTGGAACCGAATGACATCGCTCGCATCTTGACGGTTGTATCCGTTGCAGTATAGTTGAGACAGATTGAGTATGACTTCTTTATCTATATTGTTTTTTTGCATCCACTCTAACTTATGGTCCAAAAAAAAACTTTTGTCTGTCACAGGTCTGCGCCAGGTGCCTTGACTCATACAGCTGCGGTCATTTTCTACCCAAAAAAATCCTTTATCCTTCATGAATTGGGGTATTTCTTCAGGATTGGGTAATAGATGTCCGTGACCGTTGATACGCATATGTGTCTAAAGTGTTTTGAGGTGTAAAGGTAGTGAAAAAATTGTAAACCTTTAATGCATCTCCAAAAAATGGTCGTTTTTTTAACAACGCAACTGACTTTTTATAGGGACTTTATTTTTAGCTCTGTTCTTCTGTTTTCTCTGTGTTCCCTTTCAGTGCATTCCACATTTTTATCACAATGGTTTAACAGTTGAGTTGCACCATATCCTTTATAGGTCATTCTTTCTTTTTTGATACCAGCTGATATCATGTAATTATAGACACTTTGTGCTCTTTTTTCTGATAAGGTTTGATTATAGGGTGTTCGACCTCTTATATCAGTGTGAGAACTGATTTCAATAGTCATATTGGGATTGTTTTTTAATAGTCCTATAGCGCGCAAAAGTTCTTCTTGGCTATCATCAGAGAGTTCCCATTTATCAAAATCAAAGTATATATTTTCTAAAATTATTACTTGGTCTTTAATCAAAGGTGTTAGGTGAATAATGTTTTTATCATTTATTTCTGTGTTGGGATTAAATTCAATAATTTTGGAAAGAGGCAAAAAACCAGAAGTTTCTACGTCTAATATCCATTTTTCTTCAGGTTGAAAATTAATCTTTATTTCTCCATTTTCATCCGTTTTCATCTCTATCTGGCGTCCATCTTTTAGGTTCGTCATTGATATACCCATATCTTTAATGGACACTTTTGTGACATCATTTATGAAAGCGATATGGATTGGAATTGATGCCAATATAGTGTCCGTTATTGTCAAGGAATTATCTATTATAGCTTCGTTAAATTGAAATCTGTATATGTTTTCGCTTCCATCTTCGCTGAGGCGATTTGACGAAAACCAGCCCTGCTGCATATCAGTGGTACTCCAAAAACCAAAATCGTCTCCAGAACTGTTGAGAGGTTCTGGCATTTTTTGAGGTTGTCCCCATTTTTTATTTTGATAACGCGCTGTATAAAAGTCAAATCCTGTGAACCCATTGTCATGTCCATTGGTACTATAAACCAAAATCGAGTCAGTGACAAAAAAGGGAAATATTTCATTACCTTTTGTATTGATTTGAGCCGGCAATTTGGATGGTCGTGACCAAGTGCCATTTTTTAATTTCATCGTTTGATATAGATCTAGTTGGCCATCTCGCAAATTATCAGCTGCAAAAATGACTAATTGGCCATCAGTTGTGACTGCGGGATGCATATTGTTGAGGTTGTCCAGATTGAATGGTAATTCTTTGGGTGAAGTCCAAGTTTCAGCTTCCCAACTAGAAGTATATATTTTCAATAAATGATGTCCTTTTTTATTTTTGGCCGTTTTATCATTTGCGGTAAAAAATAAGGTGCGACCTTCATTGGCAAATGCACAAGATCCAATGTTGAAAGGACTGATATTTTGTAAAGTAAAGTCAGAAATAGATTTTGTCATTGTATCCATCATCATGAGTCGCACAAAATTATGTCCGGTAGTCGGGTCAGATTTTGTATTGGATGGACGAGAAGAACTAAAAATAATATAATCGTTCCAAAATGTTGGAGCAAAATCACTCCATTCTGAATTAAACTCCTCTTTACTGATATTGTAGTTGGATGGGGTTGTATTCCATTGTATCTCCTTGAGTTTTCGTAAGGGCCGTTGTTGCGGATAAAGATTGATGAATGAATCAACTAAGCTTTCAAAGTCTCTGATTGATAAATATTTATGTGAGATTTGCAGATACTGAATCACCGTAGGAGAATATTTTTTCTGTATAGATAAATAGGTTTTTAAATGCATCGAGGCTTTGGTATAATTATATAATGAATTATAACATTCGGCCATTTTGAGATGAATGGGTTGTGGTTCTTTAGTTTTTTCCAAGCACCTTTTATATTTAACTAATGCTTTATGATATTGTTTTAATGTTAGAGCGCGGTCGCCTTGATCACATGCAGTTTGTGCCAATAAACTATTAAAGCCGACTAGCAATAAGATAAAAAGCCAATAAATTCGTCGCCATTCAAAATTTATAAAAAATTTCATACATTAAAATCTTTGGAGAGTTGGGAATTTATGGATTGACGGTACCACTTTATCATTTTTAGTGAGTCCGATACCAAAAACTATTTCATGTGCATTCCTGCCTACATTGGTAAAATCAGAATAAGTCATGTCATAGGCATACGACAAAACCATATTTTTGGCAATGGCTATATCCACCATGGCTGCTATAGCGTCACCTGTCCGGTAACTGATTCCGAAACCCAAAATGTCCTTATACCATATTTGAGATAATAAATCTATTTGTAAAGGTGCCGCAGGATGGTATTTAATCAAAATGCCGGGTTTAAATTGGAAATCTGATCGGGGCACATCAAATACATGTCCGGCTGTCATGTAAAAATGTCGACTTAAAAACACTCCATCATCAGCGATAAACACCCCATCATTCGGGACAAAAGCCGCCAAAGCAGGGATACCTAAGCCGACATATGTGGCATCTGAGTGGAATAACAATCCCATTCCTACACGCGGTACTATGGATCTTTTGCCATCGGTATATACAGGGTCTGTCTTATCTGGTTCAGGGGTGATTAAATCAGAAAAATTAGAATTGATGATGCTTGTTCCTCCTTTTAGTCCTATACTTAGATTATATTTTTTGTTGATTGAGAGACTGTAAGCATAATTGGCCTGAAATGCAAAATGAGTATCAAAACCTATCTTATCTTGAAAGCAATTGAACCCTAAACCTGCCTTGTCAGATAGAGGTGTTTCAAATGAGAGGCCTGGTGTTTTGGGCGCTCCTTTTAAGCCTGCCCATTGATCTCTATAAAACACTATTAATTTAGATTGTTGAGCACGGGCGACAGCGGCAGGATTGTACATCATGTCTGTAATGAATGAATAACGCGTAAAATGTGGGTCTTGTTGAGCCATCACATTGGTGCAATTAAAAACTATAAATATTAAGGAGTAGAACGAGGAAAATAAACCAACCTCAAAGATAGAAAAGCCTATT
This sequence comes from Saprospiraceae bacterium, assembly GCA_036782555.1. Classification (GTDB taxonomy): domain Bacteria; phylum Bacteroidota; class Bacteroidia; order Chitinophagales; family Saprospiraceae; genus OLB9. The sequence continues at coordinate 3,060 of DAIPYV010000140.1, read as the reverse complement.
TCTCTTTTTTTACTATTGAAAATTTGAAATCTTACAATTGTGTTCATTATTTTACTCTTAAATCTATCATGCCAGAAACACTTTCATTCAGTATCTTGAAACGAATATCATAAAAATATGTCCCTTGAGGTAATATTTCTCCATTGTTTGACCTACCATCCCATGAGTTATCCCATTCGGTGGTTTGATATACTATATTGCCCCATCTATTATAAATCGTTATATCCATGGCACCACACAGGACATCAAATATCAAGGCAAATTTATCATTGACGCCATCACCATTGGGAGAAAAACCATTAGGAAATACAATATTATCTATGTTACATTTTTCGGAAATATCTATAAAAACCCTATGTACTGTAGTACAACCAAAGTCATCTACTATTTCTACAATATAGGTAATGGTGTCGGGTGTCGTCGTAGTCGGAGTAGCACATGTATCACAATCCAAGTAAAGGGATGGCGTCCATTTGTATGAAGAAAAACCATTGAATCCAGAAATAGTTAGGTCTTCTAACTGGGATTTAAAAAGTAGCGTAGGCCATGAAGAGTTTTCGGGGGGTCTTGTAATCGTAATATCAATACAAGATATACTATCACACCCAAATGAAGAGATAAGATTTTGACAATATTCTCCAGCTTTATCAATGACAATATCATTAAAAATAAAGGTTTCCCCATCACATATAGTGGCTGATTCACGACTGTTTTGTGGAGGTATAAACTGTATGGGAACATCAAATATTTCTCTGCATGATCCATTAAATGCTTCTAGTCTCAAAATTCTATCTTCGTATGCGACAAAACTAGAAGTCAGTGATGTGGGATTATCTAGGAAGTTTCTACCGTTCCAAAAAAAATCAGTAGCGTCATTTAATATGACATCCAGCCTCGCTGTAGAATCAGAACAGAAGGGTAAATTGTGAAGTATATTCAATGTGGGTTTATTGAAAACATTTACAAAAAAAGAATCCATATATTCACAACCATACACATCGCGAACATTTAATGTATAATTGGCATCATTGAGAGGTGTTGCTACTAGTTCTTGGCTATTATTACTTAATATTTCTGGTCCTTGCCATAGGTATTCTGAACCAAAACTAGATAATACTCTTATGGTGTCACCTTGGCAAATGTCCAGGTTTTTCACATTTATTTTTAATTGTGGCGGTATCGAGATAGGAAATTCTAGTTTTAGCACACAGTTATTTTCATTTTTTAATTCAAGTATTCTGACTGTATTGATGAAACTATTTGTTGTGTTTTCTAATGAAAAAGTAGCTTTAGGACATTGAGTGCAATTCATACCTATATTGGAATTCCATTGATATGAATAGCCTTCTATTTCTTCGATTCCTATATTTAAATCGTCACCACTACATAAGACAAATTTATCTGAATTAATAGAAGCATTTCGACCTATCGGGTAGTATTTATCCGAACAAAGACAGTTGGCTTCACCTTTCATCATCAACATGAGGGAACAAAGGTCTTCAATACCTATCTCACTTTTTAACCTAAATTGGTATGGAGCGTCAAAAGAACTAGAATATAGAGTATCAAAAATAACATCATCGATATCTAAAAGTCCATTGCCATTTTTATCTAAAAACAATAGGAATTCGAGGTTTGCCTTTTCCTGACCTTGTAATATATTTAAATCAAAAGATAAATTAAAATCATCATTACTCTGCGCTAGGGTGATGTCACTGATTTCCACGTCAAAAATATCTGGCGATAAAATAATCTGATTATTTCCCAATGAAGTGAATACATCACACTCTACTCCTGTAGAAGCACATATAGCGCTACCTGACTGTACGATGAAGGATTCAATAAAGAAGGCATCACACCGACCTCCATGAGTATTGACAAAGCCTAAGGAAATTTCCACTTGTCTATCTGTCGGTAAAATATTCCATTGTACACTATTATTCTTGATTGTTATGTTAGGATCTGTCAAATTAGTCACAACACTTTGTGCTAAAAAAGTTAGACCGTTAGGAACTCTGACTATAAAAGTCAAAGGGACATCAGACGATGATAAAAAAGTATAATTAACCTTTGCACTTTGTTTATTACACTCTGTAAAGTCTTCGGATTGGGACTGGATAGAAATACTGATAGGTGATGTTAAATCTGGTAATATAATTTTTTGACCCACTTTGGACACCTTATTGAGATCATTGCCACAATAGTCTTGGGATGATATCTTATAACTTAAAGTACTTCCTGATATAACGTCGCAATTGGTGACGACATCATAAGTAATATCATAAGTGTTTTCAGGTGCTTGATTTGATCCATTGAGTCCATTTTCGTGTACAGTCCATAATTCTCTAATAGACCAAATATGTATGTCATTTCCAACGGACATAGGGTCCGCAAGTAACTGAAAATTCTGAGTTTGACCACTTGGATAGAAAAGCTTAGCTGAATTGGGTACATATTCGATACCTGCTGGAATGTCTAATGTTATAATATTGTCATAGGCGCGCCCTAGACCTGCATTAATTACTGTAATCTTTTGATTAGATGTGTCGCACAAGGCTAAGTTGTCATTCTGAGAGATGGCTGGAACGATGTCTATCTGACCTTTAGGGAAATTAATCAAAATAGAATCTAAAGCTTTAAAGCAAGGTTCAGAAGCTATATCTGTGACATCATCACAATCAAAACCATATTCAATGTAGAGTTTTTCGGAATCACAACTATTGAGGGTACCCATGATTTCAAATCGTCGACTTATATTTCTGCTGATACTTCCGACATTGAAAAAACCATTGATAGATGTATAAATTCTATTGTTTGAAACATCTTTTATAGAAAAATTTCCGGGCGTGTTTGATTCATTAGAGATTTTAACATAAACATTGTTTATAGATTGGATATTGTCATTATAAAATAAGTCAAATTGGGCATTAAATGTTTCACTGAAAGCTGTGAGTTCTGGTTCTAAAATTAAACTTTTGAGTGTAGCGTTTGCAAATTGATATTGTATGCGGGAACTTATTTTTTCAGGATAGTATAACTCTCCAACTCTAGTCCTGTTTA
>DAIPYV010000139.1:3107-8950 GCA_036782555.1 Saprospiraceae bacterium | reverse complement strand
CCAATAGAGACACCAAACACTTGATGAAAGTAGGTCGATACTGTACTTTTATTGTTATGATATTGGCCATACTTTGGGCACCTCAGATTATTAAATTTGATAAGCTGTGGGACTACTTACAGAATACATTAGCTTGGTTTTGCCCGCCGATTGTAGCCTTGTTTGTATCGGGCTTGTTTTCACGCAAAGCCAATAATACAGGAGCACTAGCTGGAATTGGTGTAGGATTTGTTATTACCTTGCTTTTAATATTAAATCAAGCTGTGGATTTAGGCTTACCATTACCGCACTTTTTGTACATGGCCACGATACATTTTGTTATTACTTTGGTTGTCATACTGGGTGTGAGTGTTTTTGTTCCAGATACGTCAAGCACTATCAATTTGGATGAAGTCGTCTGGTCTAAAAATGACTATAGGGAATCTCAAGCTGTACTTAATACTATGCCATGGTGGCAAAATTATCAGTGGCAAGGCGCTATATTATTAGCCATAGTGGCTGTGATATTGATGGTGTATTGATAGAGGGGTGGATGGAAGAGGAATTTGTTTGATAACTTTACTATACACAATTATCGTACAAATTTTTCTTCCTTTTTAACTATGCCATTTTCGTATGTTCTTATAATTTTATAGATTCCATTGTAATATTCAAGTTCCCCATGTAATACGTCATTTTTATATCTATGTACTTTTTCTACTTCCCCTTTTTTATCATAAAATGTCCAGATTCCCGCTTTTCTTCCTTTATTAATTTCTCCACTAATTCTAACTTTTCCATTTTCATGAAAAGCTAAAACATCTTTAGGTTTATTTTTTTTATCAGTGTTTTTATAAATAGCCATAGTGTCACAACAGCACTTGTCTTTTTGATACAAAAGCCCTATTTTTTGACCAAAATGATAATTAGCTTCATATATAAGCCTATCTTGTTCATACTTTCTAAAAACACCATGGTCAATATTTCCAATATAAGTAGTGCCTCCTCCGCCATTTCCAATTCTTTCGAAAGAATCATAGTATAAATAGTTTCTGAAGAACAACGTATCTAATTTATTATTTAACTCATAGACTTTTTTATAATACTGTCCATTCTTTTCTGAAAACATTTCACCGTTTATCGCATGTGTTGAATTGTTATTATAAACAAAATTTTCCTTTTTAATTAATTTTCCTTTGTAATAATACTCATGAAAATTCTTATTAAAAAAACCTTTTTTAAAAGAATAAAAATTTTGTTCTCCATGTAATTTTGTTCCTTCATATTTGAGAGAGGCTTTTACGTACTGATTAGCTTCAGGGTGAGAAAAGAATATTATCCATTCGCCTTCGGGCATTCCGTTTTTAAGAACGCCTTCTGCATACAACTTATTATCATATTCAAATTTAACTTTTCCAGAATGTTTATTTTTCGTATACTGCATCCATTGTTCAATTAAACTAAAAATTATCTTCCCTTTAGGATAATTATTTTCAATATCATCAAAACTTCGGGCTGTATTATTACTTTGTGGACCTATATAGCAATATAGTTCATTATCGTCATCTAAAGTTCCGCTTATTATATACTCTTCATTTAAAGTAAGTGGTACATTAGCATTTATTTTAATGGTGATCACTCCACATGTTCCTATGATACAGTTTTTTATTTCCGCCAAATAAATATTTTTTGAATGACTTTTTAATTTTTCTTTAATCTCACAATGTACTATTACAGTATTATTTTGAGCCGTTAATATTTCTTCTATGATATTTCTTAGATTGTAAGGTTCTTCTAAATCATTCAGACCTTTGTCATCGTCATATTTGTTTAAGTTTTTTTCATAACCTAAAGAAACAACCTCTTTTAAAAATCCGGGCAATTTATTTATGGGGTTAGACTCAAGATTTATCCTACTAAATGAGGCAAAATCACCATATTTTAAGTCCTCAACATAAGAAATTTTGTTATAGCTCAAATCTATTCTATTCAAATTTTTGCTACTTGCTAATTGATTGGGAAATTGCGAAATTTTATTATTTTCTAATGATAGTTCTTTAAGTTTTAATAATCTGTCCCCATTAAGATTAACAATAGCAATTTCATTATTTGATAAATTTAAAGTTTCTAAGGTCTTCATTTCTTCAATCCATTTCGGAACTTCATTTATTTTATTAAAACTTAAATTTAAGCTTTTTAAGCTTTTCATGGTTTTTAAATTCTGAGGTAAGTATTTAATTTTATTGTTGGTTAAAAACAAATATTCAAGATAATCCATTTCAAATATTTTTTCAGGAATTTCTTCTAAATCACAATTGTTTAGATATAAAGAACCTAGTTTTTTAATTTTAAAAATTTCTTGGTCGATACCATTTTTACACCCGATTTCGATAGGAATATTAGTCAATTCATCCATTTTGTCGATTTCTTTGGGTAATTTGAGTTTTCTATTATTGTTAAATAAATATAAAAGAGTTAATTGTTGCATTTTAAGAATAGATTCAGGAAATGATTCAAAATTATTTCTACTTAAATCCAGACTTATTAATTTTTTGAGTTCGATAATAGAATTTGGAAATTCCGTCAGGTTGCAGTCTGAAATAGTTAAATATTCAAGGTTAATCAATTTGTCATAACTGTTGGTTGAGCTACTAAACACTGTTTTTCTAAACGACAATTCTTTTAACTTTGGATTAGTGCTCAATATCTTTAAATCTTCTTTAATATTGGAATAAGAAACTGATAATTTTAATAAATCTGAGATTTCAAATAACTTGTTTACATCGTCTATTATATCACAATTTTCAATTGACACCTCTTGTAAAGATTTAATTTTAATATCATAAGTATTGATTTTAAAATTATTTAAACTTAGAAATATCAAATCATGTCTAAATTTACAATTAGCTGGAATTTTAATTGGTTTTTTGGTATGAAGAGACTTAAGGGTTAGCTTTTTAATGTTTTCTAATTCAAATATTTCGGTGATATCGCAATCATTCATTTCTAAAGTTAAGTTTTTCAGTTTTTTTAACTTACTTATCCCCTTAATAGAGTTACATTTTTTTAAACTTAAACTACAAACATACTCTATCTCTGTTTCATCGAGTACTCCATCATTATTGTGATCAACGATTTTTAATAATTGATTATACAAATCAATGCTAAATCCCAATTTATTTTGTCCTAAATTTACTGAAACTATAAAAAAGTAGAATGAGCAGGTAAGTATAAAAACCATTATATTATTTTTCATTTTATCCTTAAATCTTTAAATTAAAATATTTGATTTCTTTCATTGGGTATAACTTGTATAAATTTTGGATTAAACTGTGTAATTAATTTAAAAAGCATTATTCATGGATAACTCCTATTTTTATAATATTTTTTTAAAGCTCTATTCTGCCACTCTCTATTAAAGCTTCAATCCACCCCATCATTCAACCTTTACCATCTTTTTTAGGACTCTACCTGTGTTTGTCTCTAGCACGACTACATATATACCTTGACTATAAGGGCTCATGTCAATGTGTGTATTTCCATTATCTTGGGTGAAAACCACACGACCTTGTGCGTCGAAAATATTGACAGATTTCAATTCTGATAATGGAGGTAAGTGAATATTGAAAATATTCAATGTAGGATTGGGACTTAGTGTGATGGCGCTTGTGAGCTCAGAAGCTTCTGATTTAACAGAGGAAGGTATAAAATCTAAGGGTCGTCTCCATAGGCCAAGCATATTTAAAACATATATTTCATTATTGGCCACTTTTAAATCAAAAGTAGTAATGTTTCCAAAATCGTTCGTAACAACTTGCCATGTTTGACCTCCATCGTTGGTATATCTAATTAATTGTGGATTTGATCCAATAGCACCTATAAAAGTATGACTATTGATAGCTTCATAATGAAAACCAAAGCCAACGTTAACTTCTACTCCTTTAAATAAATTTTTATCTTCATTAAATTTATAAATGTTCTTTTCTATTATCGGGGACAAATAGAGACCAAATGGATAAGACAAAAATCTTAAATTTGGACTTTCCGGAATTATTGGTTCAATATCCACAAAACTCCATTCTTTCAAATCCTTTGATTTAATAACTTTCCCATCTAATACAACAAAATATTCACCATTGTGATAAACTATCGAGTTAGCTATTGATCCAGTTGCAATATCACTCCAAGATCTACCCTTGTCAATGGAGTATTTTAAAACATTATTAGCAACAACAAACAATATATTATTGGTCGTAATAATTCTGTTTATTTCATCACTTGTATTAATCAAAAAATCACATGTCCATTCCTCAGCTGAACGATTATATCGGCAAAATTTTCGATCTTTTAACCCAAAATACTCATTATCATCTGTTAAAACCCAATTGTAATTTTTTAACTCAGGAACTTCATAAAACCTCAAGCTATCTGGATTATGAAGATAAAAATGAATGTTTCCAAAAGAATTTGTATTTAAAACCCATCCAATTTTTTCATTTCTTAGTTTAGGCCACCAAATTGATAAAATACCATAGGTTCTATCCTCAAACGACTGCCCTAAGTCTTTACTAAATAATATTTGATACCTATTATTTACAAAAAATGTTGAGTCAAAAACTTCTCTATAGTTATTCTCAAATAAAGAAATAGTATCCCATGTCTCACCCAAATCTTTTGTAGAATAAACATTTTTTGCAGAACTCAATTTATTACCTACCAATGACAAAGTCTTGTTTTCGTATTTAAAATAATTTCCACTATGTATTTTTCCTAAAGAGTAGCTTCTTTGGCTATCATGCCCGAACCGTAAGGACTCTTCAATCTGTTTGGATATAGGGTCGATTTTTAATAACACAGACTGCAAATCTTTCTTCATCCAAACAAAAACCAAGCTATCAGCATGTAAAAGCTGAACAAAATCATATTCTAAGGGCAAATCCAATAAAATGGTATCCAAGGAAATGGTATCATTAACTATTTTAAGATTGTAGAGCTTATGAGCGGATACAGCATAGCCTAAGTCTAAGATATTGATATCATTGTTGGGTAATACATCACTATGGACTTTGTATTCATTTGAAGTTTTAAGATTGTCAAACGTATAAATGTGTTTATCATCTACAGTTAATTGAATAGTGTCTCCCTGAGATTTGAATTCTTTAAAGCGATTAAAACTTACGCCAGTAAGTTTATAATTTTCATTTATTTCTACTTTCCAAATATAAAGACCAGGAAAATCAAGCCCCATAATAAGATATACAACTCCATTAGCAACATAAAAATCATGAATAAAATACCACGGTTGAAGTCTAGCTGGCAGTATTGTTCCCTCAATGATATTCCATTTTAGACTATCTTCTTCCATGTAGTAAACACCATTTTCTGTCAAAGCATAATACCGTGTACCTTCTTTTATCATTTTTCTGACATCCGCTAAATTAGCGCCTCCCAAGTACTCCCAATTCTCTTGGGCATGCACATTAGAAATGCCTATTAAAAAACTTACAAAAAAAACTAAAAACCTTTTCATATCGTAAAATTTTGAACAAATATAGGATTAATCTTTAATTTTTCAACAAAAAAATCATCTGAAATCAAGTTTACACGTTTATATATTACATCTTTGTATTACTTTTGGACCATAAAACAAACAAAAAGCTCTTAAAACAACCAATACAGAAAGCGAAGCAGTGGGTTATAATGTGAATAATTGATACCTAACCAGCTTTAGTGTTCTGATTCAATAGCCAACAAATAATTTTATATAAACCAATCCTAAAAAGCAATGAAATACACCATAAAATTTATACTTTTTCTAGTTGTGTCGATGCTTCTTTTGTTACAGTGCAATCAAACCACTCTTC
>DAIPYV010000139.1:0-3007 GCA_036782555.1 Saprospiraceae bacterium | reverse complement strand
CCATCGGGTTTTCAGCATGGACTGGTCAGTCTTGCTCAGATGGTGCGACATCATGGGTTTCCTCTGCCACAAGTCATCATAGAAGATAGTCCAAAGTTTAGCTATAGAGGTATGCATCTAGATGTGGCACGTCATTTTTTTAACGTGGATGAAGTCAAAAAATATCTAGATTACATGGCCTATTATAAGTACAACAACTTTCATTGGCATCTTACCGAGGATCAAGGCTGGCGGATAGAAATCAAAAAATATCCTAAACTTCAAGAAGTGGCAGCCTACCGCAAAGAGACATTAATAGGACACTATAACGACCAGCCGCACCAGTTTGATGGTAAAAGATACGGTGGTTATTACACCCAAGAAGAAGTCAAAAACATAGTCGCTTATGCCGCAGCCCGAAACATCAATGTCATACCCGAAATAGAAATGCCCGGACATGCTCAAGCGGTTTTGGCGGCCTATCCATACTTGGGATGTGAACCCACTAAAAAATACGAAGTAGCCACAAAATGGGGTGTCTTTGAAGACGTCTATTGTCCTACTGAAGAAACTTTTAAATTTTTGGAGGATGTCATTGACGAGGTCATTGATCTTTTTCCAAGCCCCTACATACACGTTGGTGGTGACGAATGTCCCAAGGAAGCTTGGAAAAAAAGTGCCTTTTGCCAAGAATTGATAAAAAAACAAGGGCTCAAAGATGAGCATGGCCTCCAAAGCTACTTTATCACCAGAATGGAAAAATATATTAACTCCAAAGGACGCAAGATTATTGGCTGGGACGAGATACTTGAAGGAGGATTGGCCCCTAATGCCACTGTGATGTCATGGCGCGGTATAGATGGAGGTTTAGAGGCTGCAAGACAAGGCCATGATGTCATCATGACGCCAGGTACGCATTGTTATTTTGATCATTACCAATCTGAGTTACCCACTGAACCTACAGCTATTGGCGGATATACTACAGTAGAGAAAGTTTATGGTTGGGAACCCATACCTGACTCATTGGAGACCGACAAAAGAACACACATATTAGGTGGTCAGGCCAATGTTTGGACAGAATACATACCCACCTTTGCACAAGTAGAATATATGGCTTATGCACGTGGCATGGCTATGGCAGAGGCACTTTGGACTAGAAAACGGGATTACAATAAATTCTTACCCAGATATATTCGTCATAATGACTCCTGGGCAAGCCAAGGTGTTAATATGGCTTTCCATGTATTTGACCTTAAACCCAAAATCTTAGCTGGAGAAGGTCATCCTATCTCTATAAACTGGGAAGTATTGGACGGCTCAAAAATTGAATATGCCTACAATGGCGAAAAACAGGAAGAGATAGACCCGAAAGCTCCATTCATTATAAATAAATCAGGTAAGTACTCTTTTGTAGCGGGCGATGAGAATAGGAAAGGTAAGCCTCTAACATTAGATTTTGACCTACACAAAGCCACAAGAGCTGCCATAAAGTTAGAAAATCCTCCTTCCGCTCCATATTCAGGTAACGGTCCAAGCAGTATAATCAATGGTGTCATGGGCAGCAATACCCAATACGGAGGTTCAGAATGGTTGGGTTTTAGCGGTAAAGATTGTATAGCCACTCTTGATTTTGGCCAAAAAACTTCCATAGATGAAGTGACAATGAAATTTTTTGACGGTGAAGGCCAATGGATTTATCTCCCACGCAAAGTAGAATTATGGGCATCAGATGATGGTGTAAATTATCAGAAAATAGTGGAAAAATCCAATATTACCACAACAACAAAAGTAGCCCAAATAGTATTTAATAAAATGAATCTCAATACCCAATTCCTCAAATTCCATGCACATAACTATGGCCAAATACCCGATGGCAATCAAGGTGGTGGCCATATGGCATGGCTTTTTGTGGATGAAATGGTGGTGAGGTAAATATAAAATAAATTAATGAAAAAATCAAAATCATTTCTTATTGGCTATTTGATATTTCTATCATTTTGTCTCATGGGACAAGGCAATATCCACGAAAGCCAGTCATTTTACAGTCCTGCCCTCAAATCAGACAGTCAATATTCTATCTATTTGCCCCCAAATATGGAGACAGACAAAAGAACATATCCTGTAGTCTATCTATTGCACGGATTCTCAGGCAATGACACTGATTGGGTACGTTACGGCGAGATAGGATACAAAGCTACCAAAGCCATAGAAGAAGGCAGAATACCACCCTGTATCATAGTGATGCCCGATGGCAAAAATTCATGGTATGTCAACTCACCTACATATGGTCAATACGAAAACATGCTCATTAAAGACCTCATACCTCATATAGAAAACAAATATGGCACCCCACAAAAAAATGCCCGAGCTATCATAGGACTCTCCATGGGAGGTAATGGCGCATTTTCTTTGGCCATGAAATATCCAGACCTTTTTGGAAGTTGTGTATCTCTGTCAGGCTCATTTTGGAGCGATGATTATTTTGAAGTACGTAAAAATGATGTGGCACGCCTTTTTCAGCCCGTCTATGGTGATAGCCCTATGAACACACCCCTTTGGAGAAATAATAACCCTTTTCATTTTCTAAAAGATAAAGATGTCAATAAATACAACTCTGTTCGCATCCTTTTTGATTGCGGCGATGATGATTTTGTGACTCAAAGCCAATTGGAATTATCTAACCATCTCAGAGCCAAAGATATCAAACATGAACTACGCATAAGAGATGGCCAACATAATTGGACCTATTGGCGCGAGACAATAGAATATGCCTTGGAGTTTTGTGCAGAGGAGTTTAGGCGGTAATAAATTCTAAAATAAAAAACCATGACCACCACCCTATCCTACTGGGAAAAAGCCCAAATTGAATCTGCTCCTGACTTCACCATCATCGGTGCTGGTATAGTGGGATTAAGTACGGCCATATCTATCATAGAAAAACAGCCAAATGCACAGGTTGTTATCTTTGAGCGCGGTAGATTGCCTTATGGTGCTAGTACTAAAAATGCAGGTTTTTCGTGTTTTGGTT
>DAIPYV010000138.1:0-9016 GCA_036782555.1 Saprospiraceae bacterium | reverse complement strand
TTAATAACATTTCTTCGATTAAGCGGACCCGATTGCTATATATTTCAGTCAGGCCTATATATTCTGATTTCTAATATCGTTTACAAGATAATAATCCTAAAATAACATAAAGTTAATATTAGGATATTATCAATTGGGTAAATAAATTTCTACCTTTGTGAGAAAATATTGATTTATGTCAGAAAAATATAAAGTACTTGTAGTAGATGATGAAGAAGACATTATTGAAGTACTGAAATACAATCTGGAACGAGAAGGCTACAAGGTCAAAACAGCTTTGGATGGGGATCAAGCTATAAAAATGGCCTATAAATTTGAACCACACCTCATCATATTGGATATAATGATGCCAGGAATGGATGGAATAGAAGTTTGCCAAAAACTACGATCTGACGAAAAATTTGCAAATACGCTTATTGCTTTTCTAACAGCTCGAAATGAGTCTTTTACACAAATATCTGCATTAGAAACAGGTGGAGATGATTTTATCAATAAACCTATCAAACCAAGTGTATTTATAGCACGAGTACAAGCATTGATGCGAAGGCATCAAATAAATGTACAAACTGAAGTTGATCAAACTAAGTTAGTTTTTGGAGATTTGATTATAGACGAAGATAGTATATCAGTGAGTATTAAGGGCGAAGAGATATCCTTGGCTAAAAAAGAGTTTGAATTGTTAACACTTCTAACTTCAAAGCCAGGAAAAGTATTTAACAGGTATGAGATTTTGTCAAAAATATGGGGTAGTGATGTTATAGTAGGTGACAGGACTATTGACGTTCACATCAGAAAACTAAGAGAAAAAATCGGCGATGACTATATCAAAACTATGAAAGGTGTAGGATATAAATTTAACTTTTAGGGGATTGTATAAAAAAATCAATATTAAAGAAATTACAGTTCTTATCACGGTATTGGTGACGGTGGTGACAACAATATTGGTTTGGCTCAATATCTCATTTTTACATAATAACTGGCTTTTTATTGGTACCATACTATTAATTTTGGTAGCCAATTACTTTATAGTAAAGTACTACTTAGACACTTATATCTTTAGGAAAATTCGTCTTATTTATAAACTAATTTATGATTCTAAAAAAGATAAGGCTGATTTTACCTCTGAAAGCCTAGAGGATGTTAATCTTAAAGTGATGCAATGGGCCATTAGCACCAAAAAGGAAATCGCCAGCCTCAAGACACTAGAAGAATATCGTAAAGATTACGTAGGAAACATATCTCACGAACTCAAAACTCCCATTTTCTCTATTCAAGCTTATCTGCATACATTAATTGATACAGAGCTTCAGGATGAAAAAATCAATATGGATTATCTCAGGAGAGCTGCGGATAATGTGGAGCGATTGCAAAATATTGTTGAGGATTTGGATTTAATAAATAAATTAGAGTCGGGCAAAGCTGGATTAGACATTAAAAAATTTGATGTTTTTGAGCTTGTTCAAGATATCTTTGAAGACATTAAAAGTATGGCGAAGAAGAAAGGTATTAAACTCCAATTTAAAGATGACACATCCCCGCCATGTTATGTTATGGCTGATCGAGAAGCTATAAGACAAGTTTTTAACAACCTATTGGTTAACTCCATAAAATATGGTAACGAAAACGGTAGGACCAAAGTATCTTTTTATGATTTAGATTCAGAAATCTTGGTCGAAGTATCGGATAATGGATTGGGTATAGCTGATGAACACATCAAGCATGTGTTCGACAGGTTCTACAGAATTGATTCTAGTAGATCTCGCAAACAAGGTGGTTCGGGATTGGGTCTTTCTATAGTAAAACACATCATAGAAGCTCATGACCAAACCATTAATCTTCGCTCTACTCTTAATGTAGGTAGTACTTTTGGGTTTACGCTAAAAAAAGCGGATTAGTATTATTTATTCATAGCTAAACAGGCCTAAAAAAAGCTCGACTTCTTTATTTAGAAACCGAGCTTTTTCAATTTATAAGATTATATTTTCTGCAATTACAGATCCATCATTAATGTCATAGGGTCTTCAAGTAATTCTTTGACCTTGACCAAAAACGTTACAGATGTACTACCGTCTATGATTCTGTGATCATATGATAGTGCCAAATACATCATTGGTCTTATCACTATCTGTCCATCTACGACTACGGGTCTTTCTTTAATAGAGTGCATTCCCAAAATAGCCGATTGAGGTTCATTGATGATGGGTGTACTCACTAGGGACCCAAAGACACCACCATTGGTAATGGTAAATGTGCCACCCTTCATTTCGTCTAATGTCAACTTACCCTGCCGCGCTTTGTCAGCCAATTCTTTGATTTTATATTCTATTTCATGAAAGCCTAAAGACTCTACATTATGTACTGGAGGTACTACTAGACCTGTAGGGGTAGATATAGCTATAGATATGTCAGCATAGTCATGGTACACGATGTCTGTACCATCTAACATTGCATTCACATCTGGCATTTCCATCAATACTTTTGCACATGCTTTGGCAAATAGAGACATGTATCCTAATTTGATACCATATTTAGCTACAAATTTATCTTGATATTTTTTGCGCAATTCATTAAGTGCTGACAAGTCCACCTCATTAAATGTAGTCAACATAGCTGTCTGGTTTTTGGCTGAAACTAGTCTAGCTGCTATGGTCCGACGCATCCGGCTCATTTTCTCCACTCTTGTGTTTCTTTCACCAAGTACCACTGTGGATTTAACTGGTGTCGTTACCACAGCCGAAGCTTTAGGCATTTCAACGGGAGCGGCACTTTTACTATCTAATGCTTTTAAGGCATCTTCTTTAGTGATTCGACCATCTTTTCCGCTACCTTGGATAGATGTAGGATTAACATCATTCTCTCTTAATATTTTACCCGCAGCAGGCGATGGGTGTCCTGTAGCATAATTACTTTCTACAGATTTGGATTGAGTAGAAATTTCAGATTTTTGTTCATTAGATTCAGGTTTTGGTAAAGTTGGTGCAGCACCTGAAGTTACTGAAGTATCTATTTTAGCCACCAAAGCGCCTATAGGTAAATCGTCTCCTTCAGCGGCGACGTAGATAAGTTTGCCTGCAGCTTCTGCTGGAAATTCTAGGGTAGCCTTGTCTGATTCAAACTCGCAAATAGGTTCATCAAGATTGACAAAATCACCATCTTTTTTTAACCATTGTGATAAAGTGACTTCTGTAATGGATTCGCCTATAGTAGGCACATTCATTTCTATTAAGCTCATATTTCTTTCTTATTTTGCCTCAAAGGTATTGAAATTATAAAAATATTTAACGAGTAATGCTGTAAAAAGTTCTTATTTATAAATGCAAATATTTTTATTCTCATTTATTAATTGTTTTCATAAATGTTTTTGATAATTCTTTCCACTTCTTTTCTGACTTGTGATGCTTGATCAGTGAAATTATTATTCATAAAACTAAAGACTAATTTTTTGCCAGACTTGGTGATGAGGTAGCCGCTGATATTATAGACTCCTGTCAAGGTGCCAGATTTGGCAAAGATATAAGGTTTGTTACCATTTTTATATAAATTCTTTAATGTTCCATTGACACCACCTACAGACATATAACTAAATAGTTTTGGCTCTTCTGTATAGCTGTACATATCTATTAAGAGCTCACAGTAGGATTGGGGCGTCATTTTGTTGTAACGAGACAAACCTGACCCATCTACCCAAATAGGTTTATGAGTTAAAATTTTTAATAAATTGTCTTGAGAAAATTGTAAAGCGGCTTTAGTGTTTAAGATATCCATACTTTCCATGCCGACTAGAAGTACCAATTGTTCTGCTAAAAAATTATCGCTTTCCTGCATCATAAATCTCAAGACGGTATCCACGGGTATGGAATATAACTTCATGGCATCTTTAGGTAGAGGAATTTTTTCTAAATACAATTTGGTGCCTAGATTTTTTTCTAATAAGAGCTTATTGATATCTTTGGCATTTTTGTAGGGTACTTCTTGTTTGAATCCAGCTTTTACATTTTTTGAATACGGAATGGAAAATAAATTTTGATCATATTGTCTAGACACGAATCTAGCATTTTCATCATAAAAAAACTTCCATTCTTCTAAATGAGGTTGATTCAATAAATTGTACTTATCTTTTGTGAAAGTCACGACATTACCATAAATAGGAAAAGCCGATAATTCTGCATGGTAATCATCATTATAGTCATCCCACATCCATCCTTTGCCAAAATGATTTAAATCCACGTGAGCATCAGATATTATTATTTTTTTGTGAACTCGAGCTTTTAAAAAATTGATCACTTGACTTTCTGGCATTTTGGCATTTAGAAGTGTGGGATCACCAGTAGGCCAGATGATTAGAGTATTATCTGTCTCGACATATCTTAGTGCTGGTATAGAGTCACCTAACATCCTCAGACTGGCATTGAGTGTGAATATTTTAGTATTAGAGGCTGGCGTGAAGTATTTGTGACCATTTTTACTGTAAAAATATTTCTTTTGGCCTAAATCATAAATTACAAGTCCGCTCAAACCTTTTGACAATAGTGGTGAGTTTTCAATAATATCATCTAGTATTTTATTTGAAAACTCATCGTCTAGGACATTAATCTTAGGCAAGATTTCTATTTCTTTTTCTATATAAACAGTATCTTTGATGACTATTTCTTTGAGATCATCACAAGGCTCTTTTGGTGCTACTATATTCTTTTTGGAAGCACAAGATATAGTTAAGCCAAGGCTTAAAAACATCAAGAATCTCCAAAAATTAAATGGGTACACGTTATATAAAAATTTATTAAACCGCTACGCTATATTCTCTCAATGCGTCATTGAGTGAAACTTTAGTATCTGTACTAGGTTTTCTATGACCTATAATCAGGGCACAGTTTACATTAAAAGCTCCTGCAGGAAATGGTTTAGTATAACTGCCTGGTATCACTACTGACCTTTCGGGTACTTCGCCCTTATAAGTGATAGGTTCATGACCTGTGACATCTATGATGTGTGTACTCTGTGTGAGGACTACATTGGCGCCTAGGACAGCTTCTTTGCGCACACGCACACCTTCCACCACTATGCACCGACTACCTATAAAACAATCGTCCTCTATGATAGTAGGACTGGCTTGTGGTGGTTCTAAGACACCTCCTATACCTACTCCACCAGAAAGGTGCACATTTCTACCTATTTGGGCGCATGACCCCACCGTAGCCCATGTGTCCACCATAGTCCCTGCACCTACCCATGCGCCTATATTGACATAAGAGGGCATCAGTATAGCACCGGACTCAATGTAACATCCATATCTCGCTATAGCATGTGGCACGACTCGTACTCCTTGAGCTGCATAGTCTTTTTTTAAAGGAATTTTATCATGAAATTCAAAAGGACCGACTTCTATTGTCTCCATCTTACTCATAGGAAAGAATAAAACGATGGCTTTTTTGACCCAGTCATTGACCTTCCAATTATCACCGTTGGGTTCAGCTACTCTAAGCTGGCCTTTATCTACAGCTTCTATGACAGATTTTACAGTATTTTGGTGCGAAACATCTTGTAAAAGACTTCTGTCATTCCAAATGTTTTCAATGAGTGTTTTTGTGTTTTGGATATCCATTAAAAAAGTTATTTTATATAAAAAATATTCTGAAGGCAATCATTTGAGACAGTATTCCTATGAGATATCCGCCATAAATTTCATCAGTTTTGTGTGCATTGAGAGCTAGTCTTGCGGTCCCTACTATACCTCCAATTATTAATACAATAATCATAACAACCCTATCACTCAATCGCAATGTCGCTTCTATCCATGGTAAAGATATGTCCATGTAACCGTAAGAATAGCGAAATATAATAAATAAAATACCTGATATCATCCCTCCCATACCAATGGTGTGCAAGCTGATTTTGGTAAAACTATTGAGAAATAAGGCCATAAACACAGCTATTGTACTTCCTAGTGCAAAAAAAGAAAAGGCATCAGGTATTAAATCATTGTTGCGAATATTGACATAAAGCCATAAGTAAAAAAGACCTGTCACTATGAGTGGTGCTATTCTTTCTTTTTTGTCCACCATTTCAAATGAACTGATGAGGCCCAAAGTTTTCATCATGACAATAGAAATAAGCGGGAACATAATAGCCGTAGCGACTACTGAAAATATGATTAAATTTTGAGACTTGATAGAAGAAAAGCCAAACATATAACTTTGGGACATCAAAAGAAACGCCAATACATATCCAATGACAAACAATGGATGAAAAAGGATAGATATTATTTGTGCAGAAACTCTTCCCACTATACTCGTTAATTAAAAGTGCAAAGATGCAAAAAAAATATAAAAGGAGAAGGGGTTTTTAAGGAAATCGCTGTAATTTTATAAAAACACTATTTCATAATTCAAATCTGATTTTAAATTTTAATGTGTGATAAGATTACAAAATCGTCTTTAAACCCACCTAAACGGAAAATCTTTACTCTAAATATCCTGATTTACCCCATCATTTCATCACAGGTGTCACCTTGTACCCTTCTTTTCTTAATAAGTGGATAACGCCTTGTTTTCCAGCTAAATGTCCAGCACCTACTGCAAAAAAGGTGGGTGTTTCTTTAGACATTTCTATCATTTTGGGTATCCAATTGATGTTACGTTGGGTGAGAAGTTTGTCTTCAAAATTTTCTACATCGTCACTCTCATTGGCTATCAAATCCACCATACCATTGATATTTTGAGATACGTAGAGTTTTATGAGTTTTTCCATTTCTTCATTAGCTTCATCTGACGAACTTTTGACGGCATCGACCAGCATTTTCGCTTGAGCTTCATAGGGTATCTCATCAAAGAGGCTGATTTGGAAATCCATGGTTTCTAGCCCTTTTGTGGTTTTTTTATTGGTATTGGCTATTTCCAAAAATTCCATTTCGTAAGATTTCGTTTTGCCCCCTTGGAGACTATTGGGATCCATATTGGTCTGCGCAAACACACTTAAAAACATAGGTTTAATGCGTTCCAACATAAACATAGGTAAGCCTGATTTTGTAAAGTGTTCACTGACCAATGTATAGTCATCAGGTGATAATAGGTCTTTAATAGTCAAATTGTCTCTCATAAATATTTTGTCCATAATTCCAAACATATTGGACATGTCTGACATTTCGTTCATATCTATTTCGAAGACCATCTGATCTATATTGTCAATGGCGGTCATAGTCCCTTGAGGCAAAAAATAATGTTCAGCATCTATAAGATGCATGGTGCCAAAGATGTAACTCGGCTTTTTGATATCCTTACCATCTAGTTTCCAGAGCAAGGCATTTTCTACCTTAACATCAATATTTGATGGTGATTTTGTGCTTTTGCAGGCCACAAAACTTGTAAAAAGCATAGCCAAGAGAAAGAATCTCAACATGTGTGATTTTATATTTTTACCGTTCATTATCATATTTTATTTTTTTAATTTCTGACATGCTCTATTGACGCTAGGCAGGCTTCTAATTTCTAACTTTACAATAGTCTTTGTCTTTGACACTCATAAAGCAAGACGCCAGTAGCTACAGAAACATTTAAAGAATCAAAAGCTTCACTACCAGGAATTAAGATATCAAAATCAGATACTTGATATATTTTGGGATGTAACCCTTTATCTTCGGAACCCATGATCAATGCCGTAGGTTGTGTCATGTCCACATCTTTGGGCTTTTGTGTAGCTTTCAGACTTGTAGCTATGATTTGTATTCCTGATGATTGTAAATCACTTATGAGATTAAAAATGCTACTCGCTCTTGCTACAGGTATTTTGAGTATAGCTCCTGATGAAGCTTTGACGGTTTCTTCATTGATACGACCTATAAAATTACCGCTTATTATAAGACCATCAGCGCCAAAAAAATAAGCACTTCGCGCTATGGCTCCGATATTTCGCACATCTGTGACACTGTCTAATACTACAAGAAGTGGTGCATGTCCAGATTCAAAAGCTGATGCCATCAAATCGGTATAATCCACATAGTGTATAGCTGACGTATAGGCTACAACTCCCTGATGTACTTTGTCTCTAACCAATTCATTGAGTTTTACCTCAGGTACTTTAGAAATGGGGATATTTTTGTCTTTGCATAGATTTCTCAAAGACACCTCCAATTCTCCGCGTAGGGATTGTAATACAAAAACTTTTTCTATTTCGACACCTGATTCAAAGGCTTCTAGAACAGCATTTTTTCCGTAAATTAAGTGGGACATATATTATAATAGATAAAAAAATAATTGTCATCATGAACAGATTATTCATTAAAACGTTTGCTAAATCATAAAGTTTTAAATTATCTTTGGGCTTTTAACTTTAAACATAAAAATTTTTTACATAAAATATTTTTTACTTATCACCTTTTAAATAGATTGTTAACATGACAAGAGTCTTTATTCTTTTTACTTTTTTATTGATTTACTTACCATTTTGGTCTCAAGTTCCGCAATTGGAATTAGCCTTAAAAAATATCGATATCAGGGCTGAGCAATTGGAATTGAAAAAATCTGACTATCAGGATATGATAGTGAGTTCTATCATTACTACAGATAAAGGTATCACTTACCTCTATCTCAACCAAACCTATCAGAATATACCTATCAATAATGCTATGATGACTGTCATCATTAAGGAAGATAAGGTCGTGTCTGATATGCACAATTTGGAAAAAAATATTCAACAGCGTATCAATAGCACTTCTGCTAAAATAGACGCCCCAACGGCTATAATCTCAAGTGCTAAACATTTGGTTATTGATATCCGACAAAACCCAGCCATTGCTTCAAGAAGTAATGAAGGAAAGATGAAATACACCCTGCCAGAAATGGTCAACTCGGAGATACCGGCTGAACTCAAATACGAAATAGTAGGAGATAGATTGATTTTGGTGTGGAATCTTAATTTGGATATGAAAGCCAATGCCGACTATTGGGATATTAATATAGATGCCCAAACAGGAGAATTTGTTTCTAAAAACAATTTTACAATTTACTGTAAACACCATAAG
>DAIPYV010000137.1:0-9020 GCA_036782555.1 Saprospiraceae bacterium | reverse complement strand
TGAATGCTTCTCAAGCCTTCAATATTCATGTACAAACCATGACAGAACAGCAGCTTAGTGGTACCAAAACCAATACTTCTGGAACAGGTTCTACATCATATATTGAGATGATACACCACTGTATGAATCATTCTACCTATCATAGAGGACAACTTATTACTTTAGGAAGACAGTTAGGATTAAAAAATCCACCTAGAACAGATTTTATCTATTATTTGCGGCTAAAGTAATATACTTATAAAAAGATTGAAACATTACAAAATCAAATCTTTATATTTTATTACAGTGCTGTATCCTTTCGAAGCAAAATATTCCTTTGGGTCTAATTCTTTGGTTGCTGTGGCTATTACGAAATCTCCACCCCAAGCACCTAATGATTTGACCACACCTGGATAGTCACTAAAAAGTTGATCTTTGACTTTTTTGAACCCTGTATGGTGAGCAATAATATTTTCATGTTCTGATAATAGCCCCTCAAAATCACTCAGAGATTTAGCGCTTTGTATATCCTCAGTTATGTTTGTGATAGATTTGACCAAAGTGGTTTTATTCTTGACACTTTTGTTATAATCTATAATACCTTGAGCGGAACTTTGCTTTTGGTTTAAATGTACAAAGTATAAAGAATCTTTGAATTTAGGGTTAAAGTCTAATTCAGTATAAGCTACTTCGTCTGGTGAATTGATATATTCAAGAGGTCCGTCTGCAAATGCGCAAGCCACATCATATCCCGATCCATTTTCAGCTTTAAAATAAAGCATTAATGGGTTGACATCAGCCCATTCTGCAACTAAATAATATAATGTGCTACTAGAACCTAGACCCCAGTCCAATGGGAATTCAAGTTTTGTTTCTATTTTTACCCCATTCCATTGCGAGAGAAACTCAGAGTTTAATCTTACAGCACTCTTCAATATTTTTTGGATCAGTTCAGATACATTCTCATCGGTAGTAGTGAGAGGCGCAAAATCAAACAAAGATATCGTGGACTTAAACCACTTTTTGCCATCTTTATCATAACTTTCCCAAAGTAAATCCGAACTTGTAGTCCTTTTAACCTCAAGATATTGTCCCAATTTAGTCGGGAGGCCTAATGCCTTAGCCCCATCTAAAACAGCATACTCACCAGTGAGTAACAATTTGCCGTGTCCGTAGAATTTCGTTTTGATAAGTTTAGATTTTTAAATGTTCAGGAATATACTTAGGGGTTTTGGGGATGCAAATAATCTGAGGGCAAAAGTAAACATCTTTTTGATTACCTACAAATTATTTTATAATTATTTAATTATGTAATTAATTATTTATATGGTCAATTACACATCTAACAAATATAAAATAGTCTAACTACTAGATAATTATGCTATGTAAATTAAATCAATTTTCTAAACAAATAAAGTCTCTTTTTATTAAGCTCTTAAATAAAGTCCAATATTTTTTGATGCAAGCATTTTGGGAATATACGAATAAACATCAATACACTTATTTAGTGGGCTTATATCATGGTGATAAAAGTAACCATGTTATCATATATTGTGACAATAGCATAATTAAAATAGATTTCAATATTGTGCACACTATAAGCTATAACTTTATGCTTGATGACGAACTATTTTCCTTAAAAATTGATATCCAAAATGAAATACCCAATTACATACTCACTATTACAGATCATAATAAAATTATACCCCAAATATCCCAAAAAACCAAAAAATTGAACAGAAAGCACCTCATATTAATAACTTTAATAGTTACCTTTGCGTTATTATTTTTCCTAAGCATGACATTAATACTTAAATAAAAATATTGAATCGAATTCTATTACATATTGAAAGTCTCATATTTGTAGCCAATCCATCCATAAGCTATGATGATATAAAAAATGCTGTAAATGAAAGTTTACAAACAAATTTAAGTGATGAAGAGGTATCCCATGCTTTAACGGAGCTTATGCAAAAGTATAATCAAGATGACTTTAGTATAGAAATAGTAGAAATGGCAGGAGGTTTTAGATTTATGACCAAAACAACTTTTCACAATACTATAGGTACGTTCCTAAAACAAAACACGCATAAAAAATTGAGCAAGTCAGCCATCGAAACATTATCTATTATAGCCTACAAACAGCCAGTAACTAAAACAGAAATAGAAATGATACGCGGTGTCAACAGTGACTACACTGTTCAAAAACTATTGGAAAAAAATTTAATAGAGATAGCTGGTCGTAGTGATGGCCCCGGTAAGCCATTATTATACACCACATCAGAAAAATTTATAGACTATTTTGGCATGAGAACAATAGAAGATTTGCCTAAAATAAAAGAAATAGAACCCATTGAAAATCAAATAGGAGATGCTGAAGCCATTGAAATAACACCAGAAGAATTTGAAAATTAAAACAAGTATGGAAACATTGGTAAATAAAGTAGCACAAAGCGGAATAATAACACTCAATTTGGAAGACTATTTTCCAAATAAAGATATAATATCATTGGACATCAAAAACTTTTTATTTATGGGTCTGATATTAAAAGAAAAAGAGTTTAGACAATCGCTCAAAGATCATGATTGGGTTCAATATAGTAACAAAATAGTACTTATCAGCTGTAGCGAAGACGCTATCCTTCCTTCATGGTCTTATATGCTTTTAGAGTCATATCTTGGCGATGTAGCCGAGGATGTTTATTATGGAACAAAGGAGGAGTTTTTGATTATGTATTACAAAAACGTAATAAAGGATTTAGACCTAACACTTTTTGATGAAAAACGAATAGTCATCAAAGGGTGTGGTGAAAAGCCTGTTCCCGCAGCAGCCTATGGTATGATCACATCAAGATTAAAGCCTCATGCTTTAAGTATTATGTTTGGTGAACCATGCAGTACTGTCCCCATTTACAAAAAACCTAAAAACGTCTAAAATGACTGAAAAAAACAATATGTTTAAATTTAGATTAGAATATTATAAAAAACTATTCCCACTTTTTGGCTTCTTTGCAGGTGTAGTATTTACTTTATTGATTTTTGTATCTTACACTTCAAAAAATAGCGCCAAAACGTATTTTTATGAATTGACCCAACAAGTAAAATCAGTAAAAGTAAATGACAAAACATTTTATTTTGCAGGCGAACCCGTGCCTATGAATGAGGATACAAAAGAAAGAATAGATAGAGAATTGAGCGTCAACGCTTACTGGCAATCTGCAACCTTACTCAATATAAAAATGTCCTATAAATATTTTCCCATCATTGAAAGAATATTGGCTGAAAACAGTATCCCTGATGATTTTAAGTATCTTGCTGTGGCTGAGAGTGGCTTACGAAATCTAAGATCATCGGCTGGAGCTAAGGGTTATTGGCAATTTATGGTACCCGCGGCTAAAGAGATGGGCCTCGAAGTTACAGATGAAGTTGATGAAAGACAGAATTTAGAAAAATCTACTCAGGCTGCCTGTAAGTATATTAAACAGTTATATAATAGATTTGGTAACTGGACTAATGCTGCCGCAGCCTATAATGTAGGGCAGGGTTCCTTGAATAAGTCTTTGAACGAACAAAAGGAATCTAGTTACTATGACCTAAATCTGAATGAAGAGACATCGAGGTATCTTTTTAGAATTATTGCTATCAAAGAGATAATAAATAATCACGAGGATTTTGGTTTTTATGTTGATAGCGACACAAAATATTCTATGGCTAATCTCAAAACAGTAAGTATTACTTCTTCTATCAGCGACTTAGCCGATTTTGCTCACGAACAAGGAACTACATATAGATTATTGAAATATTATAATCCTTGGCTAATAAGTAGTAAATTGACGTTAAAACCTGGTCAAGAATATTTTATTAAAGTACCGAAATAGTTCCAAAAGCAAGACATTTAAGTCATTCTTCATGGAAATAGAAGAAACTATTTTCTAGTGAATTAAACCTATTGGTACTAGTTGAAAATAATCGAGGTTGTTTTTTATTTGGGTACCTATATGAATTACAGCCTTCATAATAATTAAAAATCTTTTTATGCTCTTTATAAGGTATCATACCCAAAAGGGTTAATTAAAGTTGCTCATAAGCTATTTAAATCATGAGCATTACTAGATGTAGAATTTTGAAAATAAATGAGAGCCTTCTTCGTCTTTTCAAATACTTCATGGCTCATAACTCCAGCATCATGTAATTGATTATTTAGGTACTGGATTCTAGCTGAAATATAGTTTCTTATTGCAAAGTTGGAAAAATTTATAGCTAAATTTGATTATTTGTAGATGATATGGAAACTCCTAACATGGATCTATATGATTATTTAACGTGAATAATGGATAAGCCTCAGTATTATAAGAATGATAATCAATACTTTGGCGCATTAGCTAGCTTTAAATAAAATAATAGCAGTTTCTTCAAAGCTATTATTAGACACTTTTATTTCAAAATCATGCCTTTTGTTTTGTTAGCTCTCTTTAAAGTATTGATATTCGTTATCTTGCAAAAATAGTTATCCATTATTCACGTTATTTTATTTAGAAGAAATTCTCGTATCTCTTGACTCAACAGCATGGTTGCACCTTCTAATAAAAATTGCAAAAATGCTCTCCTTTGTCCTTCGGTTAGCGGCGGTAAATATTCTGTATGGAGTTGATTGATTTTATCATTTCTACCAGTAACTTTTTTTACTATGTGGCTAAGGCCAACAGAACCCAATAGGACTAGTACAAATGTACTTTTGAATTTGTCCTCATGACAAAGCGTTCTGATGTCGGCTAATAATTGCTTAGCATTTCCCTCTCCTTCCATTTTAAATATATTTAGAACGACATCCTGGAACTCATCCAAAAACAATACAACTTTTAGTTTAATCTCTCTTTTAGTTGGTCCAAGAGATTGAAAAAAGTATTTCGATAATCAATCTCTTTGTGGCCTATTTCTACTTTGTCTTTACCCAATGTTTTTATAGTCCAACTATCCCACCAAGTTTAGAACCACTCTTTACTTTTTCCAACTGGAGATAGAGAGTCGCGAATCATTGCTATGAGCCTCCTAAAAAAACCCTGAACAGTGTCTTCTGCTTGAATGACCTCGTATTTACCGATAAAACCTTCTTAAGATTTTTCGGCCATGAATGAAACAATTGAAGATTTTCCGACACGTCTTGGAGCAAGAAACAAGACACTATTGCCCTGAGAAATCTCATGCCATATTTTGTCTTCAATATCTTTTCTTCTAAAGTACTTTTTACCTTGAGCTACTGATCCTGTGATTGTATTAGGTCTTATCCAATTCATTTGACAATGATTTTATTGGCAAAGATACATAACAATATTTTTATTGTCATAAATAACAAATTGTCACCTTTTAGATTTATAATGTTGTTTTACAATATGTTACTTCCTTATGTATTGTCATAATAGTACGTCATTTTCTTTAATTACTGTTATCTCGCCATTTACTTTCCACAACCGTACTAACTTCCGGATGCAATTGGTTGATATCCATTCCATCACCATTAAGGAAGTATTTAGACATTCCAGACTCATCTTTACAAAAGTATCATTCGAAAAATCGATGGAAAACACATCATTAAGTCCCAACTATACGCATTTTTATATATACGCATTTATACATAATCAGGCTTATATAATTATTATATTGATAATTAGTATGTTAATTTCCAATACTTTTACTTGAAACCTAAGTAAAATATCGGATTTGAGGCGATTTGGGCGACGGTTGGGTAAGAAAATTAATGAGAGGTACAGAACTGTAGGGACAGAAATAGATTTTTGAGAATGAAACTTATGTCATGAATGCAAAAGAAAGTGCCGTACTGCCAATTAACAATGCTACTACATCTGCAATTACGCTTTCAATTGCCGTGACTGCAAACAGTACGCATCCACTATTTTCTATTTTTAGTGATGGGGTTGGCGTTTTATCAAAAAAAAGATATTAAATAGCTTTAATATTATTTTAAAATGGAAGCTCATCATCAAGATTGATATTTTCATCATTTTCATCATTTTTCTTCCAATCAATATTACCAAGGTTTGCTAACAGATCTACATCCTTTAAATGACCTGTTTCTATTAAGTAGTCAACTTTTGTAATAATGTCATTTGGTCCAAGTTCCATTTTGGGGTTACCTTCTTTAACCATTTCAATAACTCTGATGAGATCACTATAGTGCCCAAGTCTTACAACTTTTTCCTCAGGCCTAAACCAAATAGTCCAGCCACCATTGACCAAAATCGAATAATTATCTTCATCATCATATTCGTTAAAATCATCTCTTATAAATATTTGATCAGTTCCAGTTAGCTCATGATGCGGCCCAAAATCATTTAATTCTGGGTCTGGCGTACAATAAAAAATGTCACCATCTTCTAGTTCTTCCGCTAATAATATTTCAAATTTAAGTTTCATGAATGTTTATTTAATTAAAAAGCTTATCTATTTACTTCCCAATACAAAACCTCGTAAATATACTCTCCAACAAATCATCTGTGGATACTTCTCCGGTGATAAGGCCTAAATGGTAAAGGGCTTCTCGGATATCCATAGCCACGAGGTCGGTAGGAAGTGCAGCTGACATGCCTTCCATCACTTTATTTAGAGCTTCATGCGTTTTGGCTAAGGCTTCGTGGTGACGTGCATTGGTGATGATGGTACCTTCAGAGGGATTGTTTTCTTTGATGTAGTTCGAAAGATAGTTGAGGACAGATAGTAAAGTGTGACGATATTTGGCAGTGATGACAAAAACGGGTAATTTTAAGGTGTTTTCTATGTCCAATTTTTTGTTGTCAGCTTGTGCTTGAGGCAACGTATCAGCCTTGTTAAGTAGGACTAAAAATGTTTGATTCTCCGATTTTTGTACGGCTTGTAGCTCGGTTATGAGCTCGTCAGTGGACTTATGAATGTCTATGAGGTAAAAAATAATCTGGGCATCGTGCATCTTTTGGAGAGATCGTTCTATACCTAGACCTTCAAGGGTATCTTCTGTCTGACGTATGCCCGCCGTGTCCGTAAATCTGAAACTCACACCATCAATGGTTAAAATATCTTCGATAAAATCTCTGGTAGTGCCGGCTATGTCACTCACTATGGCCTTCTCTTCATTGAGCAAAGTATTGAGTAGTGTGGACTTTCCCGCATTGGGTGCGCCTATGATAGCTACGGGTATGCCTTCTTTTACGCTATTTCCCCATCGAAATGAATCCATCAATGGGCCTATAATATTTTGGATTTTATGTATAAGGTTCTTAAGTCTTGCTCTGTTGGCAAATTCCACATCCTCTTCTGAGAAATCTAATTCCAACTCAATGAGGGCGGCAAAATCTACCAATTCTTGTCTCAATTCGGCCAAAAGGTGCGAAAATTGACCTTTGAGTTGTTTCAGGGCAATTTCTGAGGATTTACTGGATGTGGAGTGTATCAAATCTGCCACAGCCTCTGCTTGAGATAAGTCTATTCGCCCATTCAGAAAAGCTCTTAGCGTAAATTCCCCGGGGTTTGCCAGTCTTGCGCCGTTTTTTATGGCTACTTCTATGATGTTTTGTACTATCTGTGGAGAGCCGTGGCAAGATATTTCTGTACTATCTTCAGTGGTAAATGTCCGAGGCGCTTTGAAAACGGATACCATGACTTCGTCTATTTCCTTATCACCATCGATTATCCAACCATAATGAATGGTATGCGAAGTGGCTTGTGTTAAATCTGTACCTTTAAAAAAAGACTTTGTAATCTCTAAAGCCTTGTCCCCAGACAATCTGATGACTGCTATGGCGCTCTGTCCTTGAGGTGTAGCTGGTGCTATGATGGTATCTGTAAGTTGCCTATTCATTATGATTTTCAGGATAAAAGTCCTTGAGTATTTCTATCATTTCCTCTTGAAATTGTGGAGCTGTGGCCAAAAGTTCCCCTTCAAAGAGCCATTGATTACCGCCTTTAAAGTCTGTCACTTTACCACCTGCTTCTGTGACTATAAGTGCTCCAGCTGCTATATCGTAGGCATTGAGTGTGTTTTCGTAAAAAGCGCCAAAACGTCCACATGCGACATAGCAACAATCTATCGCTGCTGTTCCTATACGCCGTATACCTCTTGTACGATGCAATACTTTTTCAAGTACGGTCATATGGGCTGCACAAGTTTCTTCCGTTTTGTATGGAAATCCAGTGCCAATTAATACATCATGGATACTCAGTTTTTGAGTGACGTTTATTCTATGTCCGTTTAGGAATGCGCCTTGACCTCGGATAGCATAAAAATGCTCTCCTGATACTACTTCGTGAACGATACCTAAAATCACTTTTTCTTTATCATACAAAGCGACACTGACAGAACAAATAGGAATATCATTTAAAAAATTTGTGGTCCCATCTAAAGGGTCAATGATCCAAGTATAGTCTTTGAGTTCTTGACCTACCATCTCTTCCTCTGTAATAAACCCTGCATCTGGCCATATCAATTGAAGGCCTTCTATCAATATCTTTTCTGCCTCTCTATCCACATAGGATACCAAGGAATTTCTACCTTTCTCTTCTATATCATCAGGGTCCACCTTATTATAATTACTTTTGATAAAAGAGGCTGCTTTTCTCACAACCTCTTGAGCTTCAAAATAAATTTCTTGAAGTGATTTAGACGACATTGATAATATTTTATATTATGATAATAGGTTTTTAACCATATCAGCTATGGCTTTCCCTTCTGCTTGTCCAGCCAATTTCTGATTGGCCATGCCTATGACCTTTCCCATCTCTTTCATAGATGTAGCACCTGTCTGTTGAATAATAGACTGTATCTCTTCTTTGAGTTCATCTGTTGTCAATTGTTTCGGTAAGTATCGCATCAATACATCGATTTCTTCTTTCTCCGTATTAGCTAGGTCTTCTCTATTTTGCTTTGTATAAATATCAAAAGAATCTTGGCGTTGTTTAAGCAATTTTTGTACGATTTTTATTTCTGCTTCAGCATCAATTTCTTTACCAGAACCGTCAGTTTTTAATAACAAAATGGCTGCTTTTATGGCACG
>DAIPYV010000136.1:0-9048 GCA_036782555.1 Saprospiraceae bacterium | reverse complement strand
TGGGCAACAATAAATAACTATCATTAGTATTATTGACAGTGTATGTGGTAGGATCAGTAAACTCACCGTTATATCTCCACCAAGTACCTGCCGTATTGTATCCAGGTGTAGCCCATTGTGGTGTACCCGGATCGAGGTTTCCAATGATAATGACTCTGTCTCCGTTGGAGGTAGTGAGGCGCATATGACGGGGAATTTGCCTATTATTAGCGCCTAAACCTATGTTTCCATAATCCACTGTATGATATAAAAACCTCTCATTTCGTAATTTAAACAAATATTTTACCAAATTAAATAACTTGACTCTACTATTATCTTGAAAATAGTCCCATCTCACTGGCTTAGGATCTGTTCTACAGCTACCATTGATACTACCATCCGGACAATAGTTGATGGAATAATCATAACCTAATTCCTGAAATTGCCACATCATACGTGGCCCAGGTAGCATCAAATTGTAAGCAAGACCTAATCTTAATCTCAACATAATGGCCGCCAAAGAATCCGCTGATGTTACTTTAGCTCCTGAATATTCATTCCAATTAAAAAAGTTATTGAGTTCGACAGCCATTCGTTCTTCATCATGACTTTCAGCATAGCTCATCCAATTAGCAAAATTAAAGTTTCTTGCTGCCGCATCGTAAGCCCCAGAATCGAAAATATTAGGATTATCTTGAGCGTAACCTAATACCATTCTTTTGACATCTTGATGATGTCCTACGCCGCTCCACATTAAAATTCCTTGATCAGCCAATACCTTATCTTCATCTGCATTGGCCAAATGCTCGAATATGACAACAGAACCCGGATGTTCTGCCCACATTCTATTGACCATGCGCATGAGTAAATCAATTCTGGCCTGATTATAAGCGCTAGCCCAATCATCTCCAGGAGGGAAGTCATTCGGATCCGTCTGACCTATTCCCTTGGTAAAGTCAAATCGGAACCCATCAAACTTAAATTCTGTCAACCAATAGCACAAGATGGAATCCACCATTTTTTGTACGTGTTCGCTTTCATGATTCCAATCGGCACCCCACCAGCCCGCTTGATTGCGCACCATTTTGTGGGTCGGGTTGAAATAAGGACTGTCATTGGCAGGTCTGTTGAGCTGAGTATTCCAGTACATGCGCGCCATGACATTGGAATAAAAAGCATGATTGAGCACCACATCGTTAAGAACTTGGATTTCTCTTTTGTGGCACTCATCTATAAATTTTTTCAAATCATTTTCTGTGCCATAAGCCTTATCAGCAGCAAAGTAAAAGTTAGGATTGTAGCCCCAACTACTATTGCCCTCAAACTCTGATATTGGCATGACATGTATCGCATTAAAACCCATGCCTTTGATATAATCTAGATGTTCTATTGCTGCTAAATAAGAACCTTCCTCTGTAAAATCTCTAAAATGCAACTCATAGATGTTTAGATTGTTAGTTGAAGGCTTGGTAAATGTATCAGCTGTCCACTCATAAGCTTCTCTATTGGTTTGTAATACGGATGCTCTATCTTGAGCTTGAGACGGATAAGGTATCAAATCAGGATAAATATCAGATGAAATAAAGACGTCATCAAAGTCTGATACTTTATGGGTATAGGGGTCTGCAACTTGCAAAACACCGTCGATAAGATATTGGAACACGTACTCTTTTCCAGGGACAAGTCCTGACAACTCCAACCAAAAATAATCACCCGGGTCATCCACTGTACCGTTATCTCTGTTCATTTTATAAGCGGGTAGTGCAGTCCAATCATTAAAATCACCTATCACATAGACAAATTGTTTAGGCGCCGTAGGATTAGTCCCTGTTAATCCACCTAATCCATTGTAAAATCTAGTATTAGTTGGGCAATGCAAAACCAAAGTGGCTTTAGTAGGGTCATCCTCGTGGTAATTGACACCCGCGCGCACCCATGAAGGCCTTGTCTGAATTGATGGAGGAGTAACCCCTGTCGCATCCAAGATTTTATATTTGTAATCGTTACCAAATTTGGCCTCAATTTTAAATCTTCGAGTGAATTCACCAGAAACTTGTTGAGTTTGGTTATATCTGATACCACCGCTTACATCTGTATGAAGTGTGTCTATTGCATTGTTATTATTGGGGTTTAATTCTATCAGCCTCCACTCGTCTGCACTTACATTGGCCTCAGCTATAATATCAAAATCCACATTAACATCAGTAAAAAAAGGGAGTATCTGAGGTGAAGTTATTGTAAAATAATTACCTGGATCTGTAGGCACGAAATAATTTTTACCGTCATTATCAGATCTTGACGAACCTGTATCACTTCTAAATAAGAAATTCATTCCAAAGATATCTAATGGCTCTCCCACATTATAATATTGACGCAACGAAGGTAAAGTTATGGTCCAAAGATTAGTGTCTGAACGCATCATCTCACCCACGCCATCATCTTGCCCCCAATTACCCACTGTATTCTGAAAAAGTTTAGGTTGAGATTCGCTAGTAGAAATTCCTGAGTGAAAATATACTTTTGAGGCCCCTGCCAATGGTGTATCTGTAGCGTTAAATGTTACAGTGACGGGTATATCATCTGTAGGAAAAGCTGGAGAAATAGTGACATAAGATGGTAAATCCTCCACAGTGTAACTATAATTATTGCCTTGATTAGTATTTCCATTAATGGTATAAAAATCTGCATTTTGATGCGAAATCGTCAGCCCACTGCCTGAAGTAAATACATAATAGCTTACGTTGGTATTATTGCTTTGAGTGGGAATGGTAGCCATATATGAATTGCCAGAACCGGACATAGCAACAACTGTTGAAGATGTAAAATTATTTGTAGTGTATCTCAGATATACCCCTTGCCCACTATTTAATGGACCATCAAGCGTCGCAGTTACAATTGCACTTTGAGTCGAATTGACCACTACAGGTGATTGAGACACAGAAATAACGTTTCGAATATTTTCATCTATATTAAAAACTATAAATTTACCCACGGGATTAACACCGGCATCTTGAGTCTTGAATACATAATTATGGGCTGTATTAGATACATTGATGTACATAGCTCCAGAAGTGGTGCAATTAGAGTTTAGCTGATATTCAGTATTAGTTTCAATAGATATGTCTTGACCCGATGTAATTGTAAGTTGTTTGAAATTATCATCCCAATCCACACCTAATCTAAAGTATTGAACTCCTGTATTTTTACCATTTGTAATTCTAATAAAACTATTCCCAAAACTTTGAACAAAATAAGAAAAATTATTAGAATTCATAGGGTTACAATTCCCCGCACCCCAACCGGTAGAAAAACCTGAACCAACAATAGCGTTTTGGGCAGTAATATTAAATGATAGAATTATAAAAAGATGTAAATTAAAGTTTTTAAAGACAATATTTATTATTTTCATTCTCGGTGAATTGTTGAGTTACAAACGACTTAATGTCATAATGACGCTATTAAAACAACAGAAGACACATTTTTGTTAAAAAAATGATAATATTTTTTATAAAACATGGTACCCTACAGCTAAGTAAGCCAAAACTTAATAAAATGAATACTGATATATTACCATTAAATACTCATATAAAACTCTATAAACACACTGAGTAAAATCCGATCACTTAGTTCTTAAAAACCAAAGTGACTTAAATCTTAGGATATGAATAAAAATCCAATGGTAAAGACACAAAATTTTCATAACATTCTGTCACAAAATCTCCATATTTAGTCATAAAATCTTGTAACAAAAAATCCCTCACGACGATGATAAGAGTTGCATTATCCCTGACATAATGCAAAAAAAACCTATTTAATAAAAAACTAAAAGCGGGCTCGTAACCCATGTTATGCTTGATCTCTAATGGCCCAATCTCATCAATGATAAAAAGTCCATCAGGCGCGTCTGAAAAGTCCATTATCAATTTTCTAGCGCAATTAAGTGTAGGACCACATATATTGTATCGGCCCATCTTTATAGAGTTATCATTAGCTATTTCTAAATCATAATCAAGATACTGATCAGCTTTGATATCATAGAACATCATCTTATTATTGACCCTTGGCGTTATAAATCCTTGAATATCTGACTTTCCAGCGATCCATTCCATCAGTTTTGTGGACTTTCCGGACTTGACTTTATCAGAAATCACAATGACTTTTTTCATACATCTTGAGTTTCATTTTGGGAAAGGAAAATTAACCCTATGATAAAATATTTTATCTTTTTAATGCCAGAATATTCATCATTTACAACTTCAAAAAGACTGAATGCTTTACGGCTAAAGACAGGAATTTGACCTAAAGTTTCTGTAAACAATTCACTGTCTATCGTTTGGTTAGATGTCCATTTTTTAATCCACTTCATCACTAAAGGACCTAAAAGAAAAACTATAATTAAACTCACAGCAATGGATCTAAGAAAAAACAAAAACAAATTTAACAATGGAAAATCAGGTAAAGCCCACTTTATAAAAATTAAAGAAAAAACTAAAACTGATAGGAAAACAATGATTTTAGACATGTATTTTTTTCTTTTGGAAACTTTAACCTTACCTGACACATTTAACGAAGCTAATTGGCTCTTAATACTCTCCATTTGGGCAGGTATACGTGGAATCCATAAACCTAAAAAAATACCAACAATAAGATACAACATGACGTAAATGGCGAAAACTGTGTACATAAATGAATTTTCATAACTCAGGCCCAAAGTAAATAAAACTTGCTGTGCTGACTGATCAATGGCACTTATCAATGAATTGCCAAATATGAGAATGGATAAAATGACTTTTTGAAAAGCTGACTCAACAAGACACAGTGTCGAAAAAATAAGGGTGGTCCATTTGAAATTTCTATTCCACTTATATAAAAAATACCCTAAGTAGCCTTGAAAAAAAACAGCCACATAGGCTTGCCATGGAGAATAAGGACTTAATGTCAATTTGACAAGAAGTACGACACCTAAAGCTTGAATAATTCGCTGTGGCTGATGCTCAAAATAATGCCCTATCATGGCAATACACAAAACAGCAATGCCACCTACTATAATACCCGTAAAAGGAATCTTCAAGGCATGCATGACGCCTCCTATGGCACTCTCTGCAAAAGCCCATAATAAAATCCAACTTTTAAAATTGGGATTTTTACCTAAATCGATTAAGTGCTCATTCATTATCCGTCTCAACTACTTCCGTTGTAAACGTTATTTCTACACTTTTTTTCAACATCATAGAAACAGAACAATACTGTTCCATTGACATTTGTACGGCTTTATCCAATTTTTCTTTTTTGACTTTACCAGTAGCAACATAATGAAGGTGTATCTTAGTAAATACAGCTGGTATCCCGTCGGCTCTTTCACCTTTGACAGTTACAGAAATATCTTTGAGGTCTTGTCTTGTTTTTTTTAAAATATTCTCTACATCTACACTACTACACGCCGCCACAGCCATGAGTACTGATTCCATGGCACCAACGGCTTCTTTAGTTGCTGAGAATTTTAACGTATGTCCATTTTCGTTTTCCGCTATATAATTAAGCGGTTTTCCTGAAGATCTTAACTTTACTTCCATAAATTCTATCAAATTATTGTTTGTTACTTAATGAAATGATAAATAAATAAATATGTTCACAGACACATTTCCAACAAAGCCTAATGCCCATAGATAAAAATATGAAAAATTAATTAAAAAGTGCCCAATGTTTGCGTAAAAAGACTTAATTTCGCACCACTTTTACACTAAATAAAAAAGAGAATTATGTTTGTCATAAACATTTATTTAAAATTGGCTTTAATTGCGTTAGGTCTTGTTGGGGGCGTAATTTTTACTTTGATATGGGGTTTTGGATATGGTTGGATCTTTTTCCTCATTGGTATTATATTTTTAATCAGCTACATACTATTAGGAACCATTCAATCCGCAACAGAGCTTTTGCAAAAAATGGATTTTGAAGGCGCTGAAAAACGACTTAACTTGACCATTTTTCCTAAATGGCTTTATGTGACTAACAGGGCTTTTTATTTCATACTAAAGGGCTCCTTAGCCGCTCAACGCAAGGACAATAATATAGCCGAAGAATTTTTCAAACAAGCTTTAGCTCTCAAATTGCCTACAGATAATGAAAAAGGGATGGTACTTCTACAGATGGCGGGACTTCAAGCCAATAAAAACAATTGGACAGCGGCCAAAAAATATTTTTATCAAACAAAAGGTCTAAAAATAACCGAATCTCAACTCAAAGACCAACTCAAACAAATGGAAACTGCCCTTAATAATAGTAGTCAAATTCAACAAGCTCAAAAAATGGGTTACAGACCCGGCCAAACCAATCTAGGTGGTAAAAAGAGGCGCCCTAAGATGCGGTAATATTTAACCTGCATTATGCATATTTAAACAAAATAAAAAAATGGTTGATTACTGAAC
The DNA here is from genome assembly GCA_036782555.1 of Saprospiraceae bacterium. Taxonomy (GTDB): domain Bacteria; phylum Bacteroidota; class Bacteroidia; order Chitinophagales; family Saprospiraceae; genus OLB9. The sequence continues at coordinate 2,644 of DAIPYV010000136.1, read as the reverse complement.
TTTAAAGTCTATAGTTAAAGTACCACATTGTTTATCTACTTCACCAGGCGAAAACTTATATTTTAGGGCATGTTGACGGGCAATGTTGATAAGATAAGAGTCAGATGTCGTAGAGCCTCTTTGCGTAAAGTCTGCTTGTACGACCTTACCTGATGAATCCACGCAGATATTAAGTGCCACACGACCTGTCTTTTGTGAGTTATCAGAAATATTAGGAGAAAAAAGTACGCCCCGACCAGCTAAACCCCCACCTATTTTACCCGTACCCGAACTAATACCTTCTAATGATTTTCCATCTGGATCGCCAGTCGTTTGGCCTTGATTGCCAGAGTTATTGTTATTCCCTTGCCCCTTGCCAAACAAGTCAGAAAATTGTTTTTTCTTTTCTGTGGCTTGTTTTTGGGACTTTTCTAATTCAGCTTTCCGTTGTTCTTCAGCTTTTCGGCGAGCTTCTGACTCTTCTTTAGCTTTTTTATCAGCATCCGCTTTAGACTTTACATCCGTGGCAATTTTCTCACTTTTATTTTTATCAACTTCTTTTACATTCTGAGCTTTTGTAGGTGATTCATCCTCCAAAACTTTAGAATAAATATTATTTTCGGATGCGGACGAAGCCGCAGCTGATGCCTTCTCAGTAGGTACAGCCTCGTTATCGTTTTGCTCAACAAAATCATTCTGTCCAGCTAAAGGATCACCAAAAACCACAAATATCCCAGAGGCCTCTTCTTCAATTGATTTATTGAGGAAAGGCACAAAAAATAAAAGTAATAAAGTCACATGAATGATGAAGGAAACAATCCAGCTCCTTCTTTTATCTTTCTCTTCATATTGTGAATGAAAATTTATACTCATAACCTCTACATTAATATAATACTATCAATAATTTCAATATTTTAAGACTATTAACATTCTAGCTAAGGTAATAGTAATGAATCAAATACTAAAAATTTATTTGTGTAAATAGTGGTTATAGAAGTATTTCAAAATGCTAAAAAAAACTATTGAGGAGAGGTGAGCACAGCCCTAATCTCCAATTTGTACGCCAAATCTAATACAGCGACTACCTTATCATTGCTGGCCTTGGCTGATGGAGATATGACTATAGCGGCATTGGTACCATCCACTCTTTTTAATGATTCCATTTGACGTTGTACACCATCAAGATTTATAGGTGCACCATTTAACGTGTATTTTCCATTAGCGTCTATTGAAACTATTTTATTCTTAGATTTAGGTGGACTGGAAGCTCTATTGTCCTTGCCAGGCAACTGTAAGTTAAGTGCATTAGGTGTAACAATAGAAGATGTCAACATAAAAAATATTAACAATAAAAATATTATATCCGTCAATGATGACATATTGAATTCCGCTGAAACCTTATTTCTTTTTTTTACTGCCATGATAATAATTTATTGATAAGGTTGAGTTGCTATAATCGCTTTAAGCCTTAGGCCACTGGCTATCTCCATCACTCTATGTACATCCTCCCAAGGAACACCTACTTCAGAGATAATAGTCAAAGTAGCATTTTCCTTATTGTCTGTCTCTCTCACTGCAGATGCCACATCTTTTTCTAATGAAGCCATAGAACTAGCCTGACCAGCTACAGTCACCTCACCGTCTATGGTCAACATGACCGGAAGATTAGAAGGTGCTACAGCAGTAGAATCTGATTCTGGCAGTTTAATACTAATTTGAACCGCTTTTGATGTCAACATAAAAAATATGAGCAGTAGAAATATAATGTCCGTCAATGACGACATATTAAATTCTGCACTTACTTTATTTCTTTTACGTACTGCCACTTTCTAAAAATTATGTATATTAATGTGTAGGTTCTTGAAGTAAATCCATAAAATCTATGGTAACTTTTTCCATATTAAAAACTATTTTTTCTACTTTTTGAACCAAATAATTGTAGGCGACAAAAGAAAAAATACCTACCACAAGTCCAAATGCAGTTGTGATTAAAGCTTGATAAATACCCCCAGCCAAAACAGCTGGAGTCACATTTTGCTGAGACGCCATTTCATAAAAGGCCATAATCATACCGGTCACCGTACCCAAGAATCCTATCATAGGAGCTGCTCCAGAAATACTTGCCAGCGATGACAAATTCTTCTCTAACTTAAATATCTCCAAGTTGCCCACATTTTCTATAGCTGCATCAATGTCCTTTAGAGGCTTACCAATACGCATCAATCCTTTTTCTATCATGCGAGCTACAGGTGTATCGGTACCTCTACAAAGAGCTTTAGCTCCTTCGATATTGCCTGACGCCACGGAAGCTCTGATGTTATTAATAAAGTTTTCATCAATTTTACTAGCTCTTTGAAGTGACATATATCTCTCTAAAAATATATACAGAGCTAATATAGATAGTACAAGCAATATGGTCACTATTGTAATACCCATAGGACCACCTGACAAGATTATATCAATGATACTTTGTGATTGTACTTCTTCCTCAACCAATTCAACATCTGCTTGAAAAAATAAAAACAAATTAGAAAACATATTTTAGGATTTTTAAAAGATTTAGGATTGTAAACGTTTTGAATAAATAAATATTTCATTACTTGGCACAAAAGTACAAATATTTATAATATTATAGTTTTTTTATATTTATTTTTTTAAAATTTGT
>DAIPYV010000135.1:0-9054 GCA_036782555.1 Saprospiraceae bacterium | reverse complement strand
GCCAAGGAGCTCAATAATGACGTACCTACTAAACCACTTATCTTTATGAAGCCATTGACGGCCCTTCTCAAAGATGGAAAGCCGTTTTATATACCTTACTTTTCTCAAAATATTCACTACGAACTCGAAGTTGTTCTCAAAATTTCAAAACCTGGCAAGGCCATTCATGAAGATTTTGCCCACAAATACTATGATGAAATAGGTTTGGGTATTGATTTTACAGCGCGAGATATTCAGGACCAGTGCAAAGCCAAGGGACATCCATGGGAATTGGCCAAGGCCTTTGATTATTCAGCGGTTATTGGCGGGTTTTTACCTAAATCTCAATTAGCAGATGTATCAGATATTAAATTTCAACTCAAAAAAAATGGTATTATGGTTCAATCTGGCCATACCCAAGATTTGATTTTCTCTTTTGATTATTTGATACATTATGTTTCACAGTTTTTTACTCTTCAGACAGGTGACTTAATTTTTACAGGTACACCTGCGGGAGTTGGTCAAGTACATGAAGGGGATGTTTTGGAAGGAATATTAGAAAAAACCACCTTGCTTACATGTCCAATTAAATAAAAACATAATATAATTCACTATTCTTTTGGTGATTAAATATCATAAATAGTACCTTTGTGGTTTAATTAAAAAAGACAATTACGCTATGCCATACCTATTTACTTCGGAGTCTGTATCAGAAGGACATCCAGATAAAGTAGCTGATCAGATATCAGATGCCCTTGTTGATCATTTTTTGGCCTTTGACCCAGACTCAAAAGTAGCTTGCGAAACCTTGGTGACCACGGGGCAAGTGATACTGGCCGGTGAGGTCAAATCTAACACATATCTTGATGTACAGCAGATAGCTCGCGATGTTATTCAGCGCATTGGTTACACCAAGTCTGAATATATGTTTGAAGCCAATTCGTGTGGGGTACTTTCAGCTATACACGAGCAGTCTCCTGATATCAATCAAGGTGTGGATAGAGCATCTAAAGAAGAACAAGGGGCTGGTGATCAAGGCATGATGTTCGGATATGCGACCAATGAAACTGAAAATTACATGCCATTAGCATTGGATTTGTCGCACAAAATACTTCAAGTTCTGGCGGATATACGCAAGAACGGTGTCATAATGACATATCTAAGACCAGACTCCAAGTCTCAAGTCACGATAGAGTATTCAGATGATAATCAGCCTACCAGAATAGATAGTATAGTGCTTTCTACTCAGCATGACCCATTTAATGAAGATGAAGCAGCCATGTTGGACAAAATCAAAGATGATGTCATCAATATAGTCATTCCGAAAGTTAAAGCAAGTCTCAAACCATCTATACAAGCACTTTTTGATGATAGTATCACTTATCATATCAATCCTACAGGCAAGTTTGTCATAGGTGGCCCTCATGGAGATACAGGTCTGACGGGAAGAAAGATTATTGTAGATACTTATGGTGGTAAAGGGGCTCATGGTGGTGGTGCTTTTTCAGGTAAAGACCCAAGTAAAGTAGATAGATCAGCGGCCTATGCCACAAGGCACATAGCTAAAAATCTTGTAGCCGCAGGAGTTTGTTCAGAAGTATTGGTGCAGGTATCATATGCCATTGGAGTGGCCAAACCTACTAATATCTACATCAATACCTATGGTACATCTAAGGTCAATATGACTGATGGTGAAATAGCCCATGTGGTTTATAACATATTTGACATGAAGCCCTATGCTATAGAGACGCGTTTAAAATTGCGCAATCCAATTTACTCCGATACGGCAGCTTACGGACATATGGGGCGGACACCGGAGATAAAGAATTTAATATTTAAAGATGGAGCCGGCAAACCCAAACCATTTCAAGTAGAGACATTTACTTGGGAGAAATTAGATTATGTAGATAAAATAAAATCAGCTTTTTCACTTTAAAATATTTTTAATATGCGTATTATATATGTTGTTTTGATTTCTTTTTTTATATTTTCTTGTAAAAATGCAACTACAAATGATGGTGCAGTTAGCGTAACATCTGCATCAGAAACGAGTACAGCCACTACTGATGCGCCCAAATCCTATGATGTCAATGATTTGACGAAATATGTAGGCCAAATGCCATCTGAGGCCAATATTTTTCAAGTGGCCAATTTAGCTGAAAGAACTAAAAGCATCATGGGTAAAAATTTTATTGATTTTGAATCCGGGTGGTTTGATAAATTGCCCATAAAACAGTATGAAGATTATATTTACTTTGGTGGGTGTGAGTTTGAAAATTGTGAAGGTGTAAAATATTTTATCATGGTGGATCTCACGGAAGACAATCTCAATGTACTTCATTATGGAGGAAAAAGGCCTTACAGTTTTGAAGAAGGAGCCATCATAGGTATGCCCAATGAAATCGCAGATGCATTCGACAGGTTTAGAAAATGATATAATCTAGCTGGGTAGGTACTTGAATCCTATCTGTTACCAAGTAGTCACATAATAGTGTTGATTAGAGATGTGGGTTAAGATAAAATGAATTTTTAGCTTAGAAGATACTAGGTCTTAGAGTTTATAGTTTGTCTAAAAGGTCGTCCACATCATTGTAAGGAGAGATACCTTTTATGAGTTTACCATCTTCTATATAATAGGGTTCTACATAAAAGATACCTTCTTCATACTTTTCGACGGTTAATGATAGAAGATTTGCAAATTGTGCATCAATGAATAATCAGTGGGTTTTTTAAATAAGGATAAAAGTTCATCTTCACCTTCAAAAAGATTGTTGATAGCTTCGCATGCAGCCTCAAGATCTAAACAATACTGAAAAATGGTGTAAGGGACATAGTCGCTTCCTGATGCTATATACATACACATCAGGTTAAACTCTAAATCTTCACTAGAGGATATACGGATTTGGGCTTTACCATGGTCTTTTAATAATCCTTCACAGCTTTCTTTTATGGACTCTAAGAGATCGAGAGCATCTTTAAGATCCTGCTCAAACCTCAATTCTTCTTCTATACACATACAGTCTTCGCCAAAAGGACATTTTGTGGATTCATAAGTACAAAACTCCCACCCCGTATGCCCTATTTCTGACAAAAATAACGATTCATTTAGTATCGTTATGATCAAGGAATATTTCTTTTCTATAGGTAATGGATCGGGAATATCCGTCGTCACTTTGTAGGAATACAATAAATCTACAAAGTGAGAGTATAAGGCTTCCATTTGTTGATGATTTAACTTTTCAGCCGGGGGAAACTGGTGAATAGACAATCCAATGGTTTTACCAAAGGTCGGTGAACTCTCAGAGTCAAATTCTAAATAATTTTCCACTTCATTAAAGTGATTTTCCAAATCAAAATCGCTACTACCTTCAAGACCATTAATATCGTCAATATTATCATTTATATTTCCATCAAATTGGTCAATTGGAGCTATCGGCTCTCTTTTGGCTGCAGCCATATCTGCTAAGAGTTGTTGGATATATTTATCTGGTACCAGACGAGAGTTGATTAAGTTTTGATTTATGTTTAAGAATAATTTATATACTAAATTCAAGATTTTAAAACATAAAGTTCAACAATTTGCGCCATTATTGGTTTATTAAGTGCAACATTAAAAACTTATTTTTTCCTTTTCTATCTTATTCAGTACTGAATGTGATTAAATTATTTTCACCCTAAACATATCGGATTTGAATATAAAATCTAAAGATTTTTCACTTTTTATATATAGGTACTGGCATACTAAGAGCACTTTTTTATATGTTTTTTTAGTTATATTCACTACTACAGGAATAGGTCAAAATACCATACCGCTTAAACACAAAAGAGATGTAATTATTAATGGCCAAAAGTACACCGAAAATTTTGCTTATACTATAAAAGGTAAAGATACAATACCTCAAGGTCTGTATGAATTAACTAAAATTTTTAGTACAGATAGTACCGATATTATAAAATCTATATTTGCGCAAGGTAATATGCGAAATGGAAGTCCTCATGATAATTGGCAAATACGTCTTGGAAATTATAGTCCTGATGAAGCTAAAAGATTGAAAGATTTTCAAATTTCATATAGCATTAAAGGTGATGAAATCATTGCCACTGGCGTTTACGATTTGGGGAATAAAGTAGGTATATGGCGAATATGTGAGGTGTTAATCCAGGACGGTCTTATAGTTGATACATTGTTTGTTGCAGAGGTCGAATATGTCAATAATGCAATTATTAATAAAATTTCAATAAGTAAAAATGACCAAGTTCTTGATGGGCAAATTAACTCACAAAAATTCCTTGATGGTCAGTGGCAACTGAAGTCGGCATCTCATTACGAAATGTGGGAATTAAGGGATGGGCTGCTCTCCTCAATTGAAGTTAATGAACCACAAGGGACAAATTACTACGACTTGACGAAACATTTATCTACTGTAAAATATTCATTTGAGACACATAAATTTAATGCTCGATTTTTGAGATTATTAAAGTATATAGTCGAAAAAAATTATCCAGAAATAGCTACGGAGGATCTAACGTTTTTCTCTAAAAACATTCTTTTAGAATTTCCAGAAAAAATAACACCCGTCAATCATGTTTTTAGTTTGGTCAATGACAGCGAAGTACCTACTGACTTCTTATTAAAAATTCCCATTATTAATATAGAACCCAAAGATTCATCCAATATCAAATCCTTGATACAACAAATGGAGGTGACCCATACAGTAATAGAAGATATTAAGAATGATGTACAGATTAAAGCTCTGAGTGAAAGAGTAGCTAAATTAAATGAATACAATAATATCATAGATAAAATCTATCAAAATTATATGGACCCTATTATTGGATTAATACAGGATTTTGATAATGATGTATTAAAGTATTTTTTTACACCAGACTACCTTACTAAAGTCTATCAGAAGCGAGATACGCTAGATTATGAGCTTTTGGGCCTATCCAAATCATACGTCTTACGCAATACTTTTCCTATGGACTCCATTGTCACCATTGAGTCATTAACTACAGTAGCAAAATCACTAGAATTAGAGTATTTAGATATAAAAAAAGAGATAATAGCTACCATTAAATCTCTTGAAAAGAAAGAATCGTTAGTGGCTCTTGAGTCTGCTTTGATGCAGGAGTATGAAACCCTAGTACAAAAGTTGGATGAAGTCGATGGCGATGATCTTAATGAAATAGCTGGATTTTATGTATATAATGAGGTAAAATCTTTTTTGGAAAGTGTCATGTCTGATTACTTATCTTTAAAAGATGAGGATAAAAAATTGGAACAAGTTCAAGTGCTTTTAGAGTGTGTCGAAGACATTGGATTTCTTGTCAATAGATTAGGGAATATTCCAGAGGATTTTGATACCATAGATAGATTATACATAAATATAGTGTTTAATCCCTACACATTTACCAATATGGATGAAAGGATAAATCCCGGTATTTATAATGCTTTCCAATATACTTTGCTGCCCGCCCTTTTAGGTAAAATCAAGAGCATGGAATGCAAAAATGTTTCCTACCATAGGGGGGAATATGATATATTGCTACAAGGTATGGTGGATTTACTCAAAACCAATAATAAAAAGGTGGAGCGGTATGTGAAGCGTACACGAGATCCACAAAAAATCGTTAGTTTGTTGGGTATAAATATCGAATATTGATATGAAAAGAGTTAAATTATTACTTTGTTTTTTTATAGTTATAGCAACTGTAGATATATCATTTTCTCAAACTGACGAAGCACGTATTTTATCTCCAAATAACAATTTATGGCTGGGGTCTTATTATAAATTCAGACTTAGTGAGAAATGGTTTTGGCGCGCTGAGTTTCATTATCGCACCATAGGTACTGAACAGACCCCATTCGTGGGCCAATTAGCTCAAATTTATAACCGTCATGCCATCAGTTATATATTTTCTCCCAATTTTAATGTAGCTTTAGGGGCTGTATTTAGATTAGATTTTTCGCCAGACCCAAATGATTCTGATTTGACACCAATGATCTTAGAACCACGTATATGGCATGAGTATATGTTCGTTATGCCGCTTTCAAATATGCAACTTTTTCACAGAATAAGGATTGAGCATAGATGGAACACAAGCTTTAGTGTTGACTCTCAATGGATTTTCAGGAATAGATGGCGTTATAAAATCTATGCTAATATTCCACTAAACAAGAAAACATTGTCGCCTGGGGCACTTACATTTAATCCTGAAGCTGAACTAATCATGCAAAGTGGCAAAAATGTTGTTAATAGTCCAATGGAAGATTTAAGGTTAGCTCCAACCATAGGATATATTGCTTCCCCACATGTATCTTATTCAGCTGGGTTGATGTATACCTTAGGCCAAAACCTTAATGACGGTAGTGTCTTCAGGCAAAGATGGATATTGAGATTTAATGCCTATATTTCATTGGATTTTAGAAAACAAAGGACAATGATACCATCTATCAGATTTACAGATTGATAGGATGGTTAGTCTTGAAAAATATCATATATGCCAAAAAACTCAATACCTCTCCATTTAAGTGGATTCGTATTATTAAATAAGGTGTTATTATGTCTTACAATGGGCACAAAACTGTGGTGGTATCTCATTCCCAGTGTGATGATTTCGTTGTATCTGTACTCGACACCTATAGAAGTCGTATAGTCAAATCTGGATATTTCACTTGTGATAGATCTGCGTGTGACATTGTCATTAACGATTTCTTTCATATGGCCAAATAACAGAATACCAGGCTGGAAACCTCCCCTAATGGTAAAATCTTGATTGATGGTATAGCATAGCATGAGTGCTATTTCATTGTATAATGTAGTGATATTAAGCCTGACATCTTGTGTATTCGCACCAGCCCCTTTCATAGAGAAGAGATATTCTGCATTGAAATGTAAACCATCTATATCACCCAATCTGGCCACTACCCCCACTTGAGGTAGGAGTCGGATGGAGGCCTGCTCTGTGCCTTTGAGCCATGTTGAATTTAAAGTCACTTTACCACCAAATTCTTGAGCACTTACTGAAAATGTATAAAAAAATAGGAGAAAAATAATCGCTTTTGGGTCACCAATCATGCTTATAATTTTATTAACTGTGAACATTGGTAAAGCTTAAGTTGTTCAATAGAATCTTAATAATAACGTCATAGATGCATCAACAACCTCCATCTTACAAGAATCTTACCTATATTGGAATTGGCTTTTTAATACTGGCCTTAGCTTTTCTATTTTATAAATATTATAATGTTAAAAGTCAATGGGATATGGAAATCCTTAAAAACCAAAGTCTACATGACAGTCTAAGTATCATGACTAGTCAAATCAATGACTATACACAATACCTGATAGCTATAAATCACATTGTGAACAACGATAATACCGCAGCGCAAACCATTTTTGAAAGTCTGTCAAATACACAAGACTCACTACTTACTTCTGCCTTACAAATATCCAGCGTATTAAATAGACCTGAAATAAAAACCATCGAAAGACCTCAAGTCATTCAAAAAAACACTGAAATTGTAAAACCGGTGGAATCTATAGAACCTATTGTCGAAAAAACAATAGATAGGGTAGAAATATCGCCTACTCAGCCTGTAGAGAAAAAAGAAGCTGTAGACAAACCGATTTTTTTCAAAAGTTCCAAAGGGGTAAAAATTGAATATGCGGGCCAAGTGGTCAATGGTAAAGCCAATGGGTATGGTGTGGGATTATTCGAATCAGGAGGTGTGTACAAAGGCAGCTGGCAAAATAACAAACGGCACGGAAAAGGTGTCTATACATGGAAAGATGGAGTGAAGTATGACGGTGACTTTGTAGATGATAAGCGTGAGGGTTTCGGTATATACACATGGAAAAATGGTGAAAAATACGAGGGACAATGGAAAAACGATATGCGCGATGGAAAAGGCACTATTTATAAAGCCAATGGGGAGATAAAAATTGCAGGTCTTTTTGTCAAAGATAATCTGCAATAATCTATCGGTACTAGACTATCTGGTCATTGTGTTGATAAAAAATTTATTTTTGGATATTACGATATCAAATATTTAAAAACCCAATAGGATTGCCAGTTCCAGAACTATAAAAATTGCGTATATTAGGAAAAATAAGGTGCAAATCAGATTCAGGAACACCAAACCACAAGGCTATTTCTGCAAAATAACTATCTGCTGAAGTGGTTGGAATCAATACACCGCCACCTACTTCTAAGGGATTGCTGTTTCCTAAGCTTAATAGCGGGTAGTCGCCATATATTCTTTGTCCATTCACAGCGCCACCGAGGGCAAAAACATTAGAACCCCAGGCGTGGTCTGTTCCGTTGCCATTGGATGTAAGCGTGCGCGCAAATTCGGATATAGAGAACAATGTTACTTGGTCGGCCATGCCCAATTCGTCTTTTATCACTTTGTAAAAGGCATTGACGGCATTGTCGATTTCAGTTAACAACGTGTTTTGGGTAGTTAGCAAATTGTCATGTGTATCGAAGCCACCCATTTCCACAAAAAATATTTGACGATTCATACCCAATTCTTTTTGTGTCGCTATCATTTTAGCCACCATCTCTAATCTTTTTGGAAAGTTTTGGCCGTATTCAGTCACATCATTAAATGAAGTACTAAATGGAGATAACTGCTCCAGGGCTCTTTGGATATCTTCATGTCCATCTCTTCCAATTCTTATAGTTTCTTTATAGGATTGTTTGAAGGGGTCAAGGTAGGTTTTGTCGAGCATACTATTTATAGCTGCGTTTTGTAGATCTCCCACCCAATCACCACCTCTAAGAAATCCTGAACTTCCTGTTTCGTAATTGAGTGAATACTCTACAGTTCTATTGCCTGCTTGAAATACATTATTTCCCGACAGTGAAAAGTTCATGGATAATTTTTGATTTTCATTGACATCTCGAAGCATGTCTGCTATTTTGCCACCCCATCCTGTGGATACTCTGCTTTGAGGAACAGCTGTTTGCCAATGCATCACTTGGTCTATGTGAGAAAACAAACCCAATGGCAAAGGTACTGAATTAGAATAAATCTCTTGTTTGTTCACCGGTCTGACCAAAGTCCCT
>DAIPYV010000134.1:0-9220 GCA_036782555.1 Saprospiraceae bacterium | reverse complement strand
ATTGCTTTAATAGGATATCTACAAGTTTTCTGACATCTTGATTGAATATAGGTATAACTATCGACAGCATTGATATGGCTTAATATTTTTCGCAAAAATCAATAAAAATTCGAATATATTTGCATCAAATAACAATTTTGTGTGTTAATGCGTATAATATTTTTAAAATCAAGATACCATGATGACAGAGTTGCAGCTTCTCATTGACGATTCCACACTTTCTGATGCCTTGCGCCGCATAGCCGAAAAAGTGAGTCAACAACAACGCATTACAACCGACGAAGCATTGGCACTCTATGATGAAGCTTCATTAAGTTATTTAGGGGTTTTGGCCAATTATATCAGAGAGTCTAAGCATGGAAAAAATACTTATTTCAATAGAAATTTCCATATAGAACCTACTAATGTGTGTTTGTACACATGTACATTTTGTTCCTATTCGCGTCTGATAAAAAAGCGAGATGAAGGTTGGGAATATACACATGATGATATCATGGATATTGTAAAAAAATATGACAATGAACCTGTCACTGAGGTACATATAGTAGGTGGTGTGTTGCCTCAATACGATGTTAAATTTTACACTGAATTATTCCAAGCGATAAAGACGCACAGGCCTGACCTGCACGTCAAGGCATTGACACCTGTAGAGTACCACTACATCTTTAAAAAAGATAAGATATCCTATGAGGAAGGTATGAAGCTGATGAAAGAATCAGGTCTGGACTCTATGCCAGGAGGAGGTGCAGAGATATTCCATCCTGAGATAAGAGATCAAATAGCAGGTGGAAAATGTTCAGGAGACCAGTGGCTTCGCATACATGAAGTGTGGCATGAATTGGGTATGCGCTCTAATGCTACGATGCTTTATGGCCATATAGAAAATTATTTTCACAGAGTGGACCACATGAATCAGCTTCGTGATTTGCAAGATAAAACAGGTGGTTTTCAGACGTTTATTCCCCTGAAATTTAGAAATGAAAACAACCAATTGTCCCATCTACCTGAAGTCAACCACATAGAAGATTTGCGCAATTATGCCATCAGTCGAATATTTTTGGACAATTTTGACCACATCAAAGCTTACTGGCCAATGATAGGTAGGGACATGGCACAGTTATCTCTTTCTTTTGGGGTGGACGATATTGATGGCACAATAGATGACACCACTAAAATCTACTCTATGGCCGGCTCTGAAGAACAATCGCCTTCACTCTCTACTGAACAATTGGTCAATATGATAAAACGTGTGGGCAAGAGACCTATAGAACGCGACACGCTATATAATGTCGTCCAAGACTACACAGATGTGATCTTTGAAACGGACAATGAATACAAAGGATATCTGGCTCTGCCTGTGGTATAATATTAGAAAATCACCAACATCATGGATAGAAAAACATTTATCAAAAGTACAGCTGTGGCCGCATTAGGCAGCACTCTCTTGATAAATGGGTGTCAGTCTAAACAAGACGATATCGCTGAAGCCATAGATATTTCTAAAAAATACAAATGGAAGATGGTCACCACATGGCCTCCCAATTTTCCAGTTTTGGGTGAAGCGTGCAAGATGTTTGCAAAATGGGTAGAAACCATGTCTTTGGGCCAAATGACAATTCAGGTGTATGGTGCAGGAGAATTAATACCTGCATTTGAGGTCTTTGATGCGGTGAGTAGTGGCGCCTCTGAGATGGGCAATGGAGCATCCTATTATTGGGCGGGAAAATCACCAGCTACTCAATTTTTTACAGCTGTACCTTTCGGAATGAATGCACAGCAGATGAACGCTTGGATATACTGTGGTGGTGGTCTCCAATTGTGGCACGAGCTTTATGAAAAATATAATCTCATAGCCTTTCCAGCTGGAAACACTACTATGCAAATGGCAGGCTGGTTCAATAAAGAAATCAATACTATAGACGATTTTAAAGGCCTTAAAATGCGCATCCCGGGTTTAGGTGGAAAAGTATTGTCTAAAGCAGGTGGCACAGCCGTACTGTCATCAGGTAACGAACTCTACACCAATCTCGAACGTGGCGTGATAGATGCTCTCGAATGGATAGGTCCCTATCATGACTATGTCATGGGTTTTCACAATATCTCCAAATACTACTATTCTCCAGGCTGGCATGAGCCAGGATCTGTATTAGAAAACATGTTCAATCTCAAAGCATACAAAGCATTACCTGACCATCTCAAAATGATATTAGAAACGGCATCTTACCGTATGAATATGTGGGTCATATCTAAGTTTGAAGCCAAAAACAACGAATACCTCAATAAAATAAAACAAGAGTCTTCAGTGGAAGTGCGCAGATTTTCGCCCGAAATACTCCAATCATTAAAACAATTTACCTCAGAAGTCCTAGAAGAGGTGGCTCAAAACGACCCTATGTCTCGCAAAGTATATGATGCCTTTAAAGTTTTCTCTCAAAACATCAGAAACTGGGCAGAGTATTCGGAGAAGTTGTATCATGGGATGTAACTCCATAGACAGTTAACCAAAAAAATATAAATATTTCATTTGTTATAGCCAATGATTTGAGAAATATTCAGTTCTTTGTGATAATTTTGAGAGGGTATTATGCAAAATAAAATACAGTTTGTTTTTATAGCCATTATAACATTGGGTCTTTTTCCTCAGATATGGGGCCAAGTCAATATTAAAGTAGGTTATACCAATGGTTTTACTAAAGCTCCAGGCTACAATGATATAGTGAATACATTTAATAATAATGTGGAGTCCAATCTGAAATTAAATGATGCGTTGGATGAATTAAAGTCCTTACACGGATTAGAACTTGGCGTGCGTTATCGTATCAATAACGTGGGCTTCGAATTATCATGGGCTAATCTCAGTAAACGATCAGATGCTTTTGCGTCAGATCAGAATATTAACAGACTTCAAACTAGATTATTTACAAGTTTGTCGGAATATACACTTGGTGCGGAAAATTATTTGGGCTATTTTGGTTATGGCGCTTCTATCGGTTATAGATATTTGTCCATAAAAACTGATGTACCTGGGTCAAGGCGAAAGAGAACAGAACTTTTGGGCGAGCCTGGTTGGGCTGGAAAGTTCTATGTATTATTCCAAATACCCGGAGATAAAGTCGCTTTGACATTTAAACCCTACATTCAGTTTCCACTTTCTGAATACAATTTGGACAATTTTGAAAAAGGCATCAATGAGAAATTTGGATATGACGCACGAGCATCTGTACCCACAGAACGATTCTTTATGTATGGTGTTTCAGTGGTGCTTTATAATGGAAGGCAAAATTAACGTCATATACCATAATGTAAATCAAGACTTTAAAAATCTTAATGCAAAAAATTAAGTAGTCACTTAGAGCACTATCTCTTTATGGCATTAGCAATATAGCGTACGGTCTTTTTTCTTATGAGATTTTCTATTTCTCTATTCACCTCTTTTAGTTGATACTGAAATTTTAACGCCAAATAGTCATGATAGACTTTTACTACTTTGATTTGCACGGAATCTTTTTCAATATATTCCATGAGATCTTGAATGTTTTGACATAGTTTTTCCTCCAATTCCTCTATAGTAGTATGATGTTCTAAACTCAGCTCAAAATCTAAATTCACTTTTCGGATATCTTTTCTTGTATAATTAATGATATCACTCATATAGACCTTATCGTTTGGGATAAAGATGATGTCATCGTCGTCATTAAGCAGGACAGTTTTATTGAGAGATATATCCAATATCTTGCCTTTGTTCTCCCCTATTTTGACATAGTCGTCTATATTGAGCGCTTTGGAAAAGCTGATGATAAAACCGCTAATAATCTCACTCACATACTCTTTTGATATGATGGCTATAGCCGCTGCAACGATACTGAGTGAAGTCAATAAACTTTTGAAATCTTTGCCCCAAAAACCTAATACCATGGCTATCACACCGAAAAACACAATCAAATAATACAAATTATTGATACCAATGATGACATTGTCTGTGAATTTGTATGGAATATTTTTCCGCAACCGATATATCATGATGAGTATGGCTGTGATAATATTTAAAAATGTAAGAAGCAACAAAAACTCTATGATAGGATGGAAGAAATTATAACTATCACCAAGAATAACTTTGTTTACTTCTACCTGTTTTCTCATATAAAACAAGAATACTAAAAAGCTAAATCTAATAAAATATCTAAAGATAATTATATGCATAAAATTTTATTAATACTTTTTGAAAAAGGCACCTTTTTCCCTTATGTCATGAATTTCAATGCCTATATCAGGGGGCAAATTTAACCATTTTTCTCTTATCCAAGGTTTTAAATTTTTTACAAGAACGATGTACTTTGGCCGAATCTTATCTACTATATTCAAGGGGGACAGTTTTGAATTATTGGTGATGACTAGTGTTTCCATAGGGATATCCCGTCTTAACGATCTAAAATCCATGTCATCAACGTACCAATAACAGTATTTATTATCCAATTGAATCAAATTTGAAGTGCTTTCTATCGGAGCATTAAATTTGTTTTTGATTCTATAATTTTTAGCTACAAAATCCTCTTTGTCTCGTTCAGCATCCTCCATTCGAAATGTAAAGTTTTGTTTTTGACTTTTGACATCCATCACCGGACTACCATAAGTATCATAAATCACCAATTGATAACTATTTAATTGGCTCACCAAGCGGTATGAGTCATCTATAATAATCAATATCAAACAAGATAATGATAAATATAAAGCAGCTATTTTACGATATTCCCACCAAAAAATACCGAGTAGGATAGCTACAACACATAAAATAAGTCCCCAATCGGATAACCAAATATTTTCTACAAGACCATATGGCCATTGGCTGATAGCTTGTATATTTTCATTCAAAAAACTTATAATAAATTCTAAAATTCGTACCAAAAAAGGATTAATAGCCGAATAAAAACTCTCAAATATCAATATGAGCATCCCCATATAAATGATGACCGTCACCAATGGGATGGCCAACAGACTACTGAATGCAAAATAAACCGGGAACTGATGAAAATAATAAACAGAAAAGGGAAATATCAAAATCTGAGCTGCAATAGAAACACTGACTATGGTCCATATAAAACGCATTATTTTGGATGTAGGTGAGATCCAATCTACTATTTTGGGGTGAAAATATAGAATGCTCAATAGTGCCAGAAACGAAAATTGGAAAGAAGCTTGAAATAGCATAAAAGGGTTCCACATCAGCATGAGAAGTGCAGCCACTGAAATTATGTTATAAGCATTCACTCTGTCAAAAAATGTTTTTCCGATTATGTAAAAGGTGATCATCACACCCGCTCTTATTACAGAAGGTGAAGCTCCCGTTACCATCACATATAAAAATATCAAAGTTATCAAAATGAAAACTTTGGCTGCTTTCCAGAGTAAATTTTCATATCTTACTCTACTAAAAAGAGCTATAAATACACTAATAAAGATACCCACATGAAGTCCAGATACAGCTAATACATGAACGGCCCCTGTATTAGAGTAATTTTTATAAATATTTTGATCTAAATTGATGCGTTTACCTAAAATAAGCGCCTCCACCACACCTTTCTCAAGAGATGATGACATATATTTATCTAAAGTGTTTTGGCCGTAGTCACGGATACTATATACTATTTTTTTCCATGCAGATACGCTGCGCCCTGCTATAAGACGGTGATGATAGGTGGGTATTTTTGCACTGTAAAGTATGTCTTTAAAGTATAAATATCGCGAGTAGTCAAAGGCCTCAGGATTCGTATTGGGAGGTATGCGTTTAATTTTTCCTCTCAACAATATTTTATCACCCTCATTGTAATTATAAGCTGAGCTATCCACTTGATGAAAATGGGCAATAATTAAATTTCCTCCGTTTTGGTCTATTATTTTTTCACCTTGTCGTATTTGATTCAATTTTATGACATACTTTGGACCAAAATTGCTTTTTAATGGTTCTTGAATCGTGCCTATATATTCATGAGGGTGAGCCTCTAGATGGAGTTGAGACAAGTACTGAACTTTGTTATGCTTTTGATTCAACAGACAACCACCTAAGAAGTAAAAGACTAAAAGTAGTAATCCTCCTGTGAGTGCCGATTTAGGTAAAATATCAAGGTTTTTAAGCCCCCATTCAATACTAAAATAAAGAATAATAGAAGCAACAAAGCCGTATAAAAAAACAAGAGAAGGCAGCGAAAAATAATAGAAACTCCATATACCCAATATGAAAACAAAAGCTATGCGCATGTATGGCATGGAGGCCCAATTCATGGTTTCTACGTCAATTTAATCCTGATTAGAAAACGCGGATAATGGATATTTCGTTGCATAATTTTGCCAATAATTTTTGGCTTTATTTTAAATCCAGGAAATACCATTTTTTGGTTCTTAAAAATAGTATAGACATCAAAAGTATGCCCATCCAATAAAAAATCTCTGCAGCCCATGCCCAATTGAGATTCAATTCCCATTGTTTAATGACGAGATATGTATAAACAATATAAAAGACAGTAAATATAGTCTGTATTCTTAAAGCGACCTTTGTATGACCTGTACCAATAAGTCCATTAAAAAAAATACCCCCTACTCCAAAGGTAACCAAAATGGCAAAAAGTACCGCCATGTAGGGTTTTGCCGCTAAAATCAAGGACATATCTTCCTTTCCAAATAATGGGTACAAAAAAAACTCTGGAAAAATAACAACAGGCAAACTAATAAAAACAGTAGTAAACAAATTGAGATACGTCGTTTTAAGAATAATCGGCATCACAGCTTGGCGCTTTTGAAAACCAATAAACTGACTAACCAAGGTATTGATACCCGCTGAATATCCCCAACAAGGTATGGACAAAATCAAATATACTGTTCTTAAGATATTGGAGATGGCCAGCTCTGTTTGACCCATATTTTCGATAAATGTGAAAAACAAAAACCAAGAACCTATGCCTAAAATGCTTTGAAAAACCATAGGATATGCTATATTGAACATATTTTTAATATCTTTTATCGCGATTCTATTTATAGAAAATAAGCTATAGGGCCTGCTCAATTTATCCGTTAAGACATAAGCTATAAAGACTACAAAAGCCACTATCTCAGCTATGGTGCTGGCGATACCAGCTCCTCGGATCCCCATGGGTTCTGAGCCCCATTTTCCAAAAATAAAAACGTAATTCAACACAAGATTCACAACAATCAAGACTAAAGTATCATATATAATAAAGTTAGTGCGGCCAATACCTGTATAAAATGCCACCATCGACACACCCAAATAACTAAAAAATACACCATAACTGCGGGGTTCAAGATAAGCCACACATTTTTCTAATATAAGAGGATCATTAAGAAATAATGTAAAAAAATCCCTACTAAAAAACTGAAGAAAAATAAATAAAATTATGGCTAAAAATAATTCAAAAAAGGCTAAAGCTTGAAAATCTACTCCCGCACCTTTAAGATTGTTTTCACCTTGGCGGCGCGCTATAAGTATCTGACCACCGCGTGAAAAACCATAGCCGATACTCGCTATAATCAAATAAAAAACACCCACTAATCCTGCAGCGGCAAAGTCTAAGGCATCGTAATGAAATAAAAAGACACTATCACTTAATACAATGATATTCTGAGCTGCACTACCCAACATTATAGGTAATGATAGCTTAAAAATATTTTTATATGAGGTACTAGTTTCCATTTAAGCGCACAAATTATTTATTTTTTTTAAATCTTAAAGTGATATAGCTCACTTTTTAATTAAGATACACAAAAATAACATAAAGTATGTGACACCCTTTTTTTAAAAAATATAAGTCAAACCCATTTTTGGCGTGATTTTTGAACTATACATCTTCCTAATCCGACCTAATATAGTTATGGAATTAATAACAAAAAGTTTTCAATATAAGAAACACACGCACTTAGAGGATCTCGCTACTAAGGACAAGGAATTGATGCTTAGAGCCATAGAACAATTAGATAATGCCTACGCGCCCTACTCAGGCTTTAAAGTAGGTGCCGCAGCAAGATTAGTAGATGACACTATTTATTTAGGTAGTAATCAAGAAAATGCATCCTATCCGTTATGTATGTGTGGCGAACGCGTAGCTTTGTATAATGCCGCTACATATAATGGAAAAACAGCTGTAGAGTCTCTCGCCATTACGATAAAAAATATAAGAATGCCTATAGAAAAACCTGTTTCGCCATGTGGCGCATGCAGGCAGGTCATATCAGAATTTGAACACAGACACCATCACCCTATCCGGATTCTATTAAAATCTGATAGTCCTGAAATCTACGAGCTTAATAGTGTCTCTGATATTTTACCCTTAGGATTTGACGGTAGCTTTTTGTAGATACTTCACAACTTTTTCTACATCATCAGGCGTATCCACCCCTATCGAACTGTAATGCGTCTCCTGACAGTGTATAGAATAACCATTTTCTAACCATCGCAATTGCTCTAATGATTCCGATACTTCCAATGCTGAAATAGGTAAATGGACCAAATCCAGTAAAACTTCTCTTTTAAATCCATAAATGCCTATATGTTTAAAGTACGTTGATTTTTTTAACCATTTGTCATAGGCTACGTCTCGTATAGCGGGTATAGCTTGTCTAGAAAAATATAATGCTTTACTATTTTTATCTTTGACTACTTTGACCACATTATAATCAAATAGTTCTTCTTCTTTATGAATCCTGATACACTGTGTACATATATCCGCACGCGTATCTTGCATAAATGTAAATAAATCACTTATTTGTCTTGGGTCAATTAAGGGTTCGTCGCCCTGCACATTAATAATATAGTCTACATCTAAAGAATGAGCGACCTCTCCTATCCTATCCGTGCCAGATGTATGACTTTTGTCTGTCATCATAGCCTGCCCGCCATGATTTATAACATGCTCTAATATCTTAATGTCATCAGTAGCTACTACAACTTGACGGACCTGAGGCACCTTGATAACTTGTCTGTAGACGCGCATGATGAGGCTGGTACCAAGTAGATCTACCAGTGGTTTTTCAGGTAGCCTTGTGGACTGAAGTCGAGCAGGTATAACGATGGCAACTGATGGCATAATCTTAATTTTAAAACATCGCTTAAACATATTTAATATATTGAATGTTTTGTAACGAGTTAATTTAGTTTTTGGAATGAATCAGGTACTTGATTGTCCAATTCATACATACCCATTTTTATGTTTTGTAA
>DAIPYV010000133.1:0-9303 GCA_036782555.1 Saprospiraceae bacterium | reverse complement strand
AATCACTCTTGAAATCTTATATGGAGTTATGCCATTGTTGTAATGGTGGTAAGGCTTCACACTAAGTCATAGATTAATAACAGACAATCTAAAAATTGTGTCCAAGATGATTAATTTTGTCATTTTGATATTTCTTTTTAATTTATTTTGACCTATTCAACTAAAAAACAATAAAAATTCATTAATTTAGCGCACAAATTAAATTTTATTGAAATATGAAAACTTTACTTTTTTACTACTTTTTATTTTCTTTTACAATGATTTGGGCGCAAGAGCGTGTTTCTAATGTAGAATATATTATACCGGTAGGTCTAGAATCAGCCCAAATTACTCAGATAGATTCCAATGAATATTTGATAGCTCAAACTGAAAATACTACGAGAATCACTCTTCTTGACGATTATGGAACATTATTGCATAGCTTAGTAAGGCAACCTGAAAAACAGACTAGAATTTACACCCACAAATTTTGTCATATTAATCAGGCCTTGACTTATAAAGACAGGTATCTTGTAGAGTTATACACTAATACTATTTATTTGACAGATATCATCACTGGTGAAACTGAAAGAACGATATTATTGTCTGATTCAACATTATCATTCTCGAGAGTAATGGGAATTTTTAATGATAATAAAATGATCGTTCGTTTAACTCATTCTAGGATGGTAGAAGTTGACCTTGAAACGGGAACAATAGAGATCATCCCATTCATACTTCCACCTAATTCACATCAAATCGGACATAAAATTTATTATAATGTAGAAAATTTGCTTTATGTCTATGATTTATTGACTCAGACAGAAAAAATAGAACTAGATGTAGAAAACACTATATATTTAGTAAGACCATTTACATTAAATTGTGAACAAAACTTAGCAATAGCCACCACTGATGGTAAAGTTTTTATCATCAATAATAGCTATGAAATACAACAATTTGAATGTATCATAAATAACATCTTGGAAAATATATATATTAAAGAAAATATAGCATTTATAACATGGCGTGAAAATTCAGCCTCAAAAATAGTTATGTATGATTTTGAAAATTGTAGTGTGCTGCAGGATTTACCTAATCATACAATTTATTATGATATTCCAGAATTTCCAGATGATAAAATACTTTTAAGTAAAAAAAGTAGTTTTTTAGTTTCTGCTCATCATTTTGTTTTTGATATAAAATCAAAAGAAATCAAAACTATTAGTTTTAAATATTATTCTCCATCAGAGTTTTTAACGGGTCAAAACACACATCCATTTACAAAGGGAAACTCCTATGTTCATAATAATAAGTTGTTTATTAACTCTATTGATGCCCATCATTATTTTAAGTTTTATATGTATGAAATTGACTTAAACACTTATGAAGCCCACCTTATAGCTTTACCTAATGAAACCGCTGTACAAATTATAAGCTTTAGAGGTGTCTTTGAAAACAAACTAAATATAATCAAAAGCTATAATAGGAGTTTTACCGAGTATTATAAATACGATTTATTAGATAAAAATGCCCAATTTGTAAACGTACTTCATGCCAACGCTAACACAGGTATTTCAGAATCCCAAGTGCTCACTTATAAAGATAAAATTATCACTTGTAACCGAAATGGTATTTATATGACTCAAAATAAAACCACAAACCTCATTACATCTGGAAAAAGTTCATTATTCATACAAATACACAATGATGACTTATTTATAATAGGAAAAATCCTACAGGAAGAACTGGGGTATATTAAATATAATTTTAATTCTGAAAATAGTACTTATAAAAAACTATTAGATACAAATTCAAATTTCGCTCAATATACGGCCACTGATTGTGCTATAGTCATAGAATTTGGGGGATCGGATAGACATATCTTGTACTTGAATGATGAAATATTTCAGGAACAAAGCATCATGTTTAATAACTCAAAAGTAAGTGGCAGTCATATATTAGAAATTTCTCGTCAAATGAACACTCGTTATATATTTGTACAAAATACTTGTACAAAAGAAGTGAAACAAATTCCTATAACTTCATTTCAAAATGAATTTTATCCTGCCGGAAAAGGAATTTATTACTACACTTTAATCAATGATAGAAAGAAAGAGCTATATAAAATAGACAATGAATTTAATGTTGCAAAAACCCTAGAAATCCCAAATATCCCAAGATACTATTACGATACACATTTAGGTTTACCAGGTGATACGAAAGTGATTCCTTTTCCTAATAAGGATACCATCATGTTTTTTATCGAAAAGGAAGGCCATATTTTTACCACTTCACTACCTCACAAAGGTACACTATATTACGAAAAATTCTTCTGGAGACAATCTGGTGATATAATTTTAGTAGAAAGCAAAGACATTTCAGGAAATTGGGAAGTATTCGTTTGGGAAGTCGGTGAGACGCCTATTAAAATTAACACACCTTTTGATAATTACAGAGTCAATGAAGCGATTGTAGATGGTGATAAAGTTGTTATAATTTATTCATCAGCTAGAGATGGTCTAGCAAAAATAGTGGATTATGATTATTCAAAAATTAGATTACATCAATAATAAGCGCACCAAAATCAGCCAACAACTTCCCTTACGATTCTAAATTGGCATCAAAAATCAATGAAGGAAAATACGTATTCATCTACAATGATGGACAAACAGGCGTAGAACCATGGATATATAATAGAGCTGAGGAGGAATTTATATTGTTAAAAGATATTCATCGACATACCTCAAGCCACCCAAGGAATTTCATCAATATTGATAATGCTTTTTATTTTACAGCAATGGACAATGATGGTAGTAGACAATGGTTTAGATATGAAACTACACCCTCTTATACTGAAAACGAAAGTTTTCTCATTCCTGGACTATTAGTTTACCCAAATCCTACTTCCCATATTATTTCATTACAAAATGTGACCCATTTTGAAGATTATACTTTTAATATTTATAATGCTCAGGGTCAACTTATGAAACAATTATCCAACATAAACTCTTTTGATGTAAGTGATTTGGCTCAAGGATTGTATATACTTTCTGGAAGTGATGGTCAAAACACGACTCAAACAAAGTTTATAAAGATAGATTGATTATAAAATTAAAGCCTACCTACATCATGGTACGTTTATCTCTCAACAAGGCGTTATTACCGTTAAGTATAGTGTGGATATGTCGCTCTGAAATAGTCCACTATTTCTATGTGTTTACCAATCCTTGAAGTCTTAGTGAATGAGCGGTTCCACTCTAATTTCTGACTTCGAATTTCAGACCTGCCTACTGAACAAAGTGAAGGTAGGTTTCCAATTTTCATTTCCTGCCAGAGACCGTTAGATACTGTATCTCAGCGAGGACGCTGAGGTAATTAGGATATGTAGTCGAATTTAAAATTCGTAGGATATGGATGTCGAAGTCAGAGACTTCGACCAACGGAGGAGATATTTGGCCAGAGGCCATTGGATACCGTATCTCAGCGAGAACGCTGAGACAATCAAGGATGTGGTTTCGAATTTAAAATTCGCAGGATATGTCTATCGAAGTCAGAGACTTCGACCAACGGCGTAAATATTTGGCCAGAGGCCATTGGATACCTTATCTCAGCGAGGACGCTGAGACAATCAGGTGGTTTCGTAGCTTGTGGTTTCGACTTCATTGCACTGCGCTCAACCACCATCGGCTCCGTTGCACTGCGCTCAACCACCGCATGGTGCAAGCTCTTATTTGAAATCTGAAATCTAATCATCACATGAAATCTGAGAATCAGCAATCAAAAATCAAAAATCAATTTTGGTTTCTAACTTCTGAAAGACAATATGTTAATATATTGCAAAAACTTAAAAAACTAAATAAACTTTAAAACAAATTTTAGTTTCCTAAGTTTTAGGTGGCATGAATTGGAAAGATAAAATATTGCCTATAGTATTTGAATTGTATATGAAGTACGGTATTAAAAGTATTTCAATGGATGATATTTCTCGAGCGTTGGGTATTTCAAAAAAATCTCTTTATGAAGTGATTAAAGGCAAGGATGAACTGGTACATCAAATCGTCCATTTTCACATAAGTAATGAGCGGAAGGAAACTCAAGTAATTATTGAAAAATCATCCAACGCCATAGAAGTCATGTTTTTGACAACACGTCATGTACTAAAATACATGCGTAAGATGTCGCCTTCGCTTCTTTTTGATTTGAAGAAGTATTACCCTGAGGTGTGGAATACTATCGAAGAGTCCCACTTTGGTTACATAAAAGAAGTCATACAAAATAATATGATTCGGGGCCAAAGTGAAGGGCTTTACAGAATTGACTTTAACCCAGAAATCATCGCTAAATTATATATTTCTAATGCTTTGACGGTAACGAATACAGAAATATTTCCTTTAGACCAATATGATCGGGTACAACTTTTTGAAGAATTAATAAACTATCATCTTCAAGGCATAACCACAGATGTCGGTAAAGAAACATTAAAAACATTAAAATTAAAACAAATAGATTAATATGCAGTACAAACTTTTTATCTTGGGCCTTTGCATTTTGTGGACTTTCACAATTGTGGGCCAAAGAAGTTTTAGTGTAGATGAAGCTCAAGCATATGCCATTGCTAATTCTATCGAAACGAAGAAAAACCAAATCAACAGCATGGATGCCAATGCGCGCGTCAAAGAATTCAAATCCATAGGAATGCCTACTGTAAATGCATTTGTGAATTACCAGTACTACCCTGCAGTGCCTACACAACCTTTACAGGATTTTATAAGTCCAAGTATATATGGGGTATTATTTGAAGAGGGCGTCATTCCACAAAGAGACCTCGGACCACCAGATGTATTCAATTTTACATTTGTACTTCCTAATCAATTATCTGGAGGTATTGAGGCCAAACAATTGCTTTTTGACGGATCATATCTCTATGGCCTTAAGGCAGCAAAGTTTTACCGCGAACTCGTCCAAAGAGAGGCTGATGTCACTGAATTCAATATTAAAAATCAGGTGCTCAAAGCCTATGCATCCATCCTTATAGCTGAGGAAAATAAAAAAGTCATAAGTCAAAACATCGAAAATATTAAAAAATCTCTTGACGAGTTTGATGCATTATATAAAAATGGTTTCGCAGAAGTCTTGGATGTAGAGAGATTAACACTTTCATATGACAATCTCAACAATGAGCTTGCTAAGATTGACCAACTAATACTTTTGAGTAAAAATTTATTGAAATTTCAAATGAATTACCCTCTCAACGAGGATATTCAACTGAAAGAATCTCTGAATGAATTGATAGCGAAGTACGAAGTATTGGCCATTGTAGATGATGAAGAAATATCATTTACCAATAGACCTGAATACGGAGTCATAGAAACGGGTCAAATGCTGAATGAATTGGATTATAAAAGAACAAAGGCAGGATATCTTCCGTCAGCTCGGGCTTTTGCATCTGCTCAAGCCAATCTTTTGAGAAACAATCTATTTGACAATGACGAAACTGGTTTTATCCCTCAGGCCGTAGTAGGTGTTTCACTTAATATACCTATATATGATGGTGGTGATAAATCAGCCAAATTGCAACGTATCAAACTCAACCAAGAAAAAACTGAACAAGACAAATACCAATTTGAACAATCTGTACGTCTGCAAACACAAAACGCTAAAATACAATATGCTATGGCTCTTACTTCCATGACCAATGGCAAAAAAGCTTTAGACATTAATCAATCTATTTATAACAAAACATTGATAAAGTTTAAAGAAGGTATAGGCTCAAGTCTGGAAGTGACTCAAGCCGAGAGTTCTCTCTTGCAAGCTCAAGCTGCTTACACAAATGCACTCTATGACCAACTCAATGCCATCATCCAGCTCAAAGAAGCTTCAGGTTTATAATTATCAAATTAAAAAATTAAAAATAAACATCATGACTAAATATATTTTACTATTCGTACCACTTTTCTTTTTTTACAGTTGCGCGGACCAGCCGGATACCACCACATTAGAAGGCAAAAAACAATATCTCGCTATCAAAAATAAAGAACTCCTCAATTTACAAAAAGAAATAAATGAGCTCAAGACGGCCATCGAAAAAGAAGAACCTCAAAAAGAAAAACTACCCGTGGTAGTGAATACGCTTGACGTCGGAAAATCTAATTTTGCTAGATTTGTAGATTTACAAGGCGTCGTATCAACTGATGCCATAGCCAATGCTTCAAGTGAAATGGGTGGTAGAATTGTGCGGCTTTATGTTAAGGAAGGTCAAAATGTAAATAAAGGGCAACTTATCGCTTCCACAGATGCAGAAAGCATTGATAGTCAAAAAGCTGAAGTTCAGAAATCACTAGATTTAGCCGTAGATGTTTACGAAAGGCAAAAAAGACTTTGGGAACAAAACATTGGGTCAGAGGTACAGTATCTACAGGCCAAAAACAATAAAGAAAGATTAGAAAAAAGCATTCAATCTATCAACGTGCAGTCAAAAAAGAGAAATGTTTATGCACCTATCAGTGGCACAGTAGAGCGTCTTATTACTAAAGAAGGTGAATTAGCCGGGCCAGGCGTGCCAATAGTATCTATCATCAACACGCGGGCTTTAAAAGTGATAAGTGATGTACCAGAGGCTTACTTAGGTAAAGTAAAAGTGGGTGACAATGTGTTAGTGAAGTTTCCAGCTCTCAATCAAGAAGTCACGCTCAAAGTCAACCTCTTAGGTACAAGTGTGGACCCAAGTAATAGAACATTTAAAATAGAAATGAACATCAATAAACCGATAGCCAACTTAAAGCCTAATGTACTTTCAGTGATGTCTATCAAGGATGTAGAGATAAAAGACGTAGTCATCCTTCCTGTAGATATCATACAACAAGAAGTGTCTGGTAAAAAATACGTGTATGCCGCTGAAAAATCTGGCGACAACAAATATATAGCCCGTAAAAAATATGTGACCACTGGAGAATCCGCTGATAATAAAATCATCATAACAGAAGGACTCTCAGGTGGAGAAACAATAGTCACTGACGGCGCGCGCAATATCACTGAAGATCAACCATTAATTTTGCAATAAAGCTTAAAATACAACTCCATGGAGGAAAATAATAAAAAATTCAAGTCCTTTGGACTGACCAACTTATCGCTAGAAAACTCGACGAGTGTACTCCTTATTACAGGGATGACCTTTTTATTGGGGTTTTTGGCTTATACCAGCATGCCAAAAGAACAATTTCCTGAGGCATCTCTACCTACAGCCTACGTGAATACACCTTATTTTGGTAACTCCGCTGAGGAAATTGAGAATTTAATCACTAGGCCTTTAGAAAAACAATTGGAAAATATCACAGGTATAAAAAATGTGACTTCCAATTCTATACAGGATTTTTCTGTCATTGTAGCCGAATTTGAAGCGGATCAAGACAATGAAGTCGTCATTAGAAAGGTAAAAGATGCTGTAGAAAAAGCTAAAATGGACTTACCCGATGACTTAAAAGAAGACCCGTCTGTATTGGAAATCAATTTTTCGGAAATCCCCATTATGACCATCAACATTTCGGGCAATTACTCCAATGATGACTTGAAAAAATATGCAGAATTGGTGCAAGACCGCGTAGAAAATGTCAAGCAAGTCTCAAAAGTAAATCTAAAGGGTGCATTGGACAGAGAGGTCAAAATAGATGTGGATTTGTTCAAAATGCAATCTTTACAGGTATCATTTGGAGATATTCAAAATGCCATATCCTCTGAGAATATTACCATGTCAGGCGGCGAAATCATCAATGATGACTTTAGAAGAAACGTACGTATCGTTGGGCAGTTTGATGATGTCAGACAAATAGACAACCTCATAGTAAAGTCTGAAAACCAAAGACCCATATTTTTGAAAGATATAGCGCATGTAGAATATGGGTATAAGTCTCGAGAAAGTTATTCGCGCGCCGACGGAAATCCTGTTATATCACTAGACGTCATCAAGAGAAAAGGTCAAAACCTCTTAGATGCTGCTGATATCATAAAGCAAGAAGTGGACAAAGCTAAAACAGAATTACCCGACAACCTTACAGTGAGCTTCTTTAACGATCAGTCGGTCAATACAAAAAATGAAGTGGCTAACTTGGAGAATAGCATCATTTTTGGGGTTATTTTAGTCACGTTGGTTCTTTTATTCTTTTTGGGACTGCGCAATGCATCATTTGTAGGTTTAGCGATACCGTTGTCGATGTTGCTAGGTATATTGATACTTAATACGATGGGTATTACCCTCAACATAGTAGTGCTTTTTGCCTTGATATTGGCCTTAGGTATGTTGGTGGACAATGCTATAGTGGCTGTAGAAAATATCTACCGTTATATGCAAGAGGGCTACAGTCCCTTGATGGCCGCCAAGTACGGTGTAGGTGAGATAGCTGTACCTATTATAGCTTCCACAGCCACCACGCTAGCAGCGTTTATTCCTTTAGGGTTTTGGCCAGGCATTATGGGAGAGTTTATGAAATATTTTCCCATTACATTGATTATCGTTCTGTGCTCATCGCTTTTTGTGGCTTTGGTTATTACACCAGTATTGACTAATAGATACATGAAAATCATTGAGAAGGTAACAGATAAAGAACTGAAAAAAGTCAAGCT
The DNA here is from genome assembly GCA_036782555.1 of Saprospiraceae bacterium. Lineage (GTDB taxonomy): Bacteria > Bacteroidota > Bacteroidia > Chitinophagales > Saprospiraceae > OLB9. The sequence continues at coordinate 705 of DAIPYV010000133.1, read as the reverse complement.
GCGTCGAATATTAAAACTGAGTTTATTGATGCTTTTGGTCGGCCTGGTTGGGCATATCATTGGTCAAGGGTGGTTGAGAAATTTGATGCTCATATCCATCGTTATTTCTTTACTGAACTATTTCTTTTTGATTCCTGCATCGTTTGTATTTCAAGAAAGATTTTTGCCTTGGTTGGAAAGAAAATATGATGGTTTCATCAATTTTTCTTTAAAATATCCATTTAGAATGATATTTGCTAATCTAGGATTTTTTGTATTGTCCATAGTTTTATTTGCTGTCACTAAGCCGGAAGTCACCTTCTTTCCTGATGCAGATCCGATATATATCAATGCCTTTGTAGAATTGCCTATGGGTGCAGACATCGAAGCCACCAATAAAATCACTTTGAGCATTGAAAAAAGGTTAGACAGTCTATTGAAAGATAGGAGACACGTGGTAGAAGCCGTTTTGACACAAATAGGTGAAAATACTTCAGACCCCAATTCTCCTCCCGAACCTGGTGTCACGCCACATAAGGCAAGAATTACGGTATCATTTGTTAAGTTTGACGAGAGAGGAGATATCTCTACCAAAGATATCATGGACGAAATAAGAGAAGAGGTCAGAGGGTACCCCGGTGTAGAAGTCACTATAGACCAAAACGCCAACGGCCCACCAGCTGGTAAACCTATCAATCTGGAAATAAGAGGAGATGATATAAAAAC
>DAIPYV010000132.1:0-9669 GCA_036782555.1 Saprospiraceae bacterium | reverse complement strand
ACTCTGAAAACTCTAGTTTATCCCTTGTAGAATTATATTCTAAGCTTAACAATTTTTTCATTTTATATTATTTTTTTAGTATTAAAATTATTATTATCACAATTTACTCCACTGTGACTGATTTGGCTAAATTTCGGGGTTGGTCCACATCACAACCGCGCATGACAGCTACATGATACGAAAGAAGTTGTAATGGAATAACAGAAAGCAATGGTGTAAGCGGCTCTTCAGTTTCTGGTATTTCTATACAGTAATCAGACATTTCTTTTATTTTAGAATCTCCTTCGGTAACAATAGAAATTACTTTTCCTTTTCTTGCTTTGACTTCCTGAATGTTAGAGCCTATTTTTTCATAAGCTGACTTATTGGTTGCAATGACTATTACAGGCATGTTTTCGTCTATAAGAGCTATAGGACCATGTTTCATCTCAGCGGCTGGATAGCCCTCAGCATGTATATAAGATATTTCCTTAAGCTTCAATGCTCCTTCTAGAGCGACAGGAAAATTATAGCCTCTTCCCAAATACAATGCGTTGGTAGCATCTTTTATTTCCGCTGCAATGTATTTTATCATATCATCCTGCTCTAAAACCCTCTGTATTTTGGATGGTAAATCTTCCATTGCATAGGCCAATCTTCGAAATTCATTTTCATTAATTGTCCCTCTTAGCCTACCGAGATTGATGGCCATTAGGGTGAGTACAGTCAACTGACTAGTAAAAGCTTTGGTAGAAGCAACCCCTATCTCAGGACCTGCGTGTATATAAGAACCGCAGTGAGTTATACGTGCTATAGACGAACCTACTACATTCACTATACCATATATCAATGCTCCCTTTTCCTTTGCCAACTCTAAGGCAGCAAGAGTATCAGCTGTCTCTCCAGACTGAGATATAGCTATTACGACATCATCTTCATGAATGATAGGATTTCTATATCTCAGTTCAGATGCGTATTCTACTTCTACAGGAATACGCGCTAGGTCCTCAAATAAATATTCTGCCACTAATGCTGAATGCCAAGATGTACCACAAGCTGCAAAAATGATCCTCCTCGCATTCATGATTTTTTGGATATATTGTTGCATACCACCTACTACCACCCATCCTTTGTCTGCATCTATTCTGCCTCGCATGCTTTCTTTTACAGTGGTGGGTTGTTGGTATATCTCTTTGAGCATAAAGTGATCAAAGCCCTCTTTTTCTAACTCTTCTATTTTTAAATCTAATTCTTGAATGACAGGTGTTTGAACTCTATTGTCCAAATTGACTACTTCATAGGTGCCATTTCTATGCACCGCTACTATCTCTTCATCATTGAGATAAATGACCTTATTAGTATATTTTATAACAGGTGAAGCATCTGAAGCTAAAAAATATTCATCATCTCCCAAGCCCATGACTAATGGACTAGATTTTCGTGCCCCTATCAGAACATCAGGGTTGTCCCTGTCTAAAACGACTATTGCATATGCTCCGACTACCTTATTTAAGGCTTTTCTTACTGCAGAGTGTAAATCTAAATTATATTCTTTTTGGTATTCCTCTATTAAATGGACCAACACTTCTGTATCCGTCTCACTTTTAAATTCGTGGCCTAATTTTTCCAATGCCTTCTTGAGAGTTGCGTAATTTTCAATAATTCCATTGTGTATTAGAGCTATCTTACCATTACCTGATAAATGTGGATGTGCATTTAAATCATCGGGCTTTCCATGAGTTGCCCACCTAGTATGTCCTATTCCTATAGTTCCAGAAACATTTGATTCTAAAGCTGCAGCTTCTAGTTTAGATACCTTGCCTTTTTTCTTGACTACTGTGATAGTATCATTTACCACAGCAATACCAGCGCTATCATAACCTCTGTATTCAAGTCTTTTAAGACCTTCTACTATAATAGGGTAAGCTTCTTGTTTACCGATATAAGCGACTATTCCACACATATCAATTATTGGTTTTTAGTATGAGTAATTTTTATTTTCATGGGATATAAGCTGTGTTTGGCTCCATACAAGACACTCTTCCGCATATTAAAAGATTCTGTTTCTACTACTAGATAGATATCACTATTGTAATTTTTGTCCCTAATCGACCTTTTTAAATGGTTAGTAATATTAAGTTTGTAGACATTGCTGTCCTGTATTCTTCTGATTCTACCGTCAAAAACATCTACTAAAGCTCCACCAACACCCATATCCTCAATCAACACTCTTCTTCCATCTTCATCCTTTCTAAGAGCCCATATCCTGGGTATATTGGGAAATATATCTTTGTTTAAAATATTTTCATTGGCTGTTATCTGCAGTTCTACCAAATTTATCGACAGATCTTCTAATGAATCCAAATCGTTAAATTGTATACGTGTAGTTAAGTAGCCACCTCCATGAAGGAATACTAATGAATCTCCGAGAAGTTGATTTCCTACAAATGTATTCACTGCCGCATTATCTCTAGTATGGGTAAATGTATTGAAAGCTATATTAGGAAGTAGATTAATGGTGTATTTTGTAGTATCGTCTTTGGAGATAAATAGACTTAATCTTGAAGTAGCTAAGGCCAATTCATAAGTTTTTGAATCCTCCAAATTGTCTATTTCGGCCTTTACCATAAGACCTTTAAGCACTCTTGTTAAATTAGTGTCTGACTTTAATGTGTTTCTGTCCGAAATTAAATCGCGACCCAAATCGTCATTAAGTCTTATTCTCAATTGAGACTTGACTTTTATGGTATCTCCATTAGCGTGATTGATGATTTCCAAAGAGTCTTGTGTGTTGATAGATTTTTTATCATCCGCTAGTAAAGACTTAGTTGATATGACGCTATTGCTATAAAAGCTATCAGCTGAGACAATATGTTGATTTAAATCATAAACTTTTAAAGTTTGATTAGCCTTGGTGCTTCCATATAGATTAGTGCCATATTCAAAAATAAGCACTAATGAATCTATACGTATATTACCATCTAAGAGTGAGTCAGGAAAATTAGATCTTCGTAAAGTTATTATTGCATTAGCCGCGCTTTGGCCAAAAATATCATCTTTTATAGCACCCAAAATAATGGACGTATTGTTTCTATTGGCCGATTTGGTCACTATAGAATCATTTAACAATGTAGTTGAATTGAAGTTATTGTAATCCTTTAAAAGGACTTCAATTCTTTCATTCTCCAACAATTCTCCTCCTACTGATATTGGGTCTTGACAACCGATTACCATAAGAAGCGACCCTAGTGAACACAAAGCTACTAAATTAAAAAAAGCTTTTTTATACATATTTAAATCCAAATTAAATAGTGAACGAAAGATAGTAGTCAATTTAATTATTTTCATCAGCCGAAACTTCTAGTCCAACTATCTCTTTGTAAAAATTGATAACTTCATGTGCAGCTATTTCGTAATCTTCACTACAATGCGCAGCTTTAATATTCAATCTTTCTGCATAATCATTGACTATATCCCTAAACGCTTCGCTTCCTGACATTATTGCATCACAATATTTGGCAGCGCCCAAATCTATGTTTACTTGACCGTCTATGACGTATTCAGCCAAATCAGACTCCTCTAAATCATTGATCGCACCAACTGTTTGAAATCTTTCATTAAATGATCCTTCCATAGCATTATCATAAATTGAGTATATGATTTTAGAGTCCGAAAATACAGGGTCATTTTTATATGCTAATTTTGTATATAGTGGTATGAGACTTGTGATCTGACCATTGAGATGAATTATATCGGGTGGCCAACCAAATTTTTTAACAGTTTCCATTACACCTTTACAAAAGAATGTCATTCTATCTTGATTATCTGTAAAAGCTTGATCATTATCATCTCTATAGACGGCTTTTCTCTTAAAAAACTCTTCATTATCAAGAAAATATACTTGTATTCTTGCTCCCTGTAGGGTCGCTACTTTTATAATAAGTGGGTAGTCTTCATCATCTACAATAATATTCATACCCGAAAGGCGTACAACCTCATGCAATCGATGACGTCTTTCATTTATAATACCAAATTTTGGCATCATGATTCTTAATTCTATATCATCATTCGATACAAGATGCGGAATACGTTTTGATAAATCTGACAAAAATGTATCTTCTGTATAAGGCAATAATTCTTGAGTAACGTAGAGAACTTTAATCTTACTCATAAGCACTCGCTTTTTTAAATTTTAAAATAGGTGCAAAGATAATACTATTTTTTTTATTTTTATGTAATATTTTGAATGTAAATATTTTTGAATGCTTTATTTATCATATAAAACAATGTCATTGAGTTAGACAGAGATATGAGGTTATTCTTTCTTAAAGCACAGCATTAGATTTAGAAAAAATATATAGAAATCCCTCACATCAATAACATTGGAGCATAAAAAGCAAAACTTTAGTAGGTTGACTTCGGTTTTGCTTTTTATTAAGACTTATGTATCTTATTCTTCAAACTTACCATAAATACTACTCACAAATGGTCCATTAAGAAACTCATCTGTCATAAGTTGACTTTGAAGAATGGTACCTTGCCATTTATTTTTTATCATCATGTAAGCCACTTCGCATAGAGGAGCAGCTGTAGTAGTTTGGATAGCTCTAAGTCTTTTATTACCCACCATAGTAGGAAATATTTTATATGATTTTTCCTTCCTCCTCAGTCTACCCTGTTGGTCATTGCCCTCCACCGAGGCATAAATGACGACGACATCATCTTCTACACTAGGTATATTCTCCAACATTATTTTTTCGAGCGATTTGATACGATTCTCTTCGTTGATGATGGTTGATAGCGTATTTTTTACCCATTCGTAGTGTCCTGGGTACCTAAGTGTTTTATAATCTAAGTTCTTGACTTTTCCAGCAAAAGAATCAGGAAAATCCGCAGCGCCACCTGATGTAAAATTATCTTCAAATTCGTCACCATCTATGATAATACGTTCAAGTCCTGAAAGAGCGGGAACATTCATTTTATTAAAATTTCTGACTATCTCAGCATCTTTCAAATATTCTGTAGCCACGCCTATAGGACTCCATGTAAAAGCATAATAGTGTGGCGATGGGGCATTTTTGCTAATAGCACCCACTTTCATATGCATACTGTTGACTACATCTACACCATATTCTTCAACAAACTGCTGGTAGAGCTTGTGTGCCAAAATATTAATAAATCCAGGTGCCAATCCTGTTTGTAGCACAAAAGCGGTATCAGCGTCCTTAGATATTTCGATGACATCTTTAGTCTCTTGAACATATTCTGTCAAATTCGCATAGTGACAGTGAAACTTCTTGGCCAATGATGCCATACGCGGTGCTTGACTTCCTGGTAGACAGTCCATGATAACATCACACTGCTCGAGGCTGCTGTCCAACAACTCATTTGATGCTTCCGTAGGCATCAGAATTCCTGTGATTTTTACGGGTTTAGTGCAACCGTTAGTCACGAACTCTATAGCTTCATCAATAGCCCTTTGTGAGATATCCCCATAAAAAATATGGGTCTCAATGTCAGTTGATTGTGATAGAATTAAACCAGCCGCCTTGCCTATGCCTCCAGAGCCGGCTATAAAAATTTTTGATTTTAACATATTGATTTATTTGGTTAAGGATTGGTTGTTTCTTGATTAAACTTAAATATTTTTAAAACAAACTGCAAAATTAATTTTTTTTTACGATCCGAATAACTTTGTTAAGATTATAATTTAAATAAGAATAACCATTTAAACATATAACAAAATATAATTAATTATAAATATGCATTTAAAAATAAAATACATATAATGTTTTTATGTAATATTATAAAATGTTTATAACTTTGCGGCACTAAACAAAATTTATAGAAAGATTTTTAGACTTTTAAAATAATGGGGTTATATATTGTTGAAAACTCGGCCGCCAACATTTATACCACAATAATTGAGTTGAGAAATCATTCTTTAGTCAAATTTCAAAAAGTATTTCAAAATAAGAAAACCGATTTCTTGATATGGCATCTAAAAAACAAAAACCGAACGTACCCAAATTATTTTCGAACATAAATTTCAATGACGAGCGGTGGCAAAAACTCATGGGCGTTGTGTTCATTCTCATGGGTATATATTTAGCAATAGCATTCGTATCTTACTTGTACACATGGAAATACGACCAAGATAAAGTCTTGCAGTTTTCTTGGGGTATGCTTTTTCAAGGAGACTTGAGTGTTCAAAACTGGCTTGGCCGTTTAGGTGCTATCATTTCCAATATGTTTTTTTACTGGGGATTTGGTCTGCCATCTACGATCATAGTAGTCTTATTACTTAGGCTGGGTTTTGACCTTGTGAGACAAAAACCTCTTTTATCATTTTTAGTCTTCATGAGAAACTCATTTGTCATTATGGCATTTTTCTCACTTCTGCTTGAATTTTTATTTAGAAGATCAGAGTTTACATGGGGTGGTGCATTTGGAGAGAGTACTTGTATGTGGCTTACCAATTTTCTAGGTCAGATTGGGGTTTTTATACTTCTTATTTTCACGATGGGGGCATACGTCATGTGGAGATACAATCCCAATCTAGAGCACCTCAGTATAGATGGTGCCTTAGGTAAATTCACAATGCCGTCATTAGATTTTTTTAATGGTATGGAAGATTCAGACATTTCTCCAAAAAAGAAAAAATCTGTTTTTGAATCTGTGACTGATGACTTGGAGGATATGTTTATTCAATCCGTAAAAGAATCTGTAGAACCACGTAAAGAAGCCCCTAAACCGACCCAATCAAGTGATAAATCTGTAGAAGCGGGCACAGATTTGGAGTTTGAATTAAATCAATCCAAATCAACCAAAAACCCTGTTACATTCCAAAAGGAATTGGAATTAGACATAGAGGATGGTTTTGACATCATTGAGCCTCAAACAGACAATACACCGCAGACTGGGCTAGCACAAGTGCCAGTAGCACCTGAGACACAGATAGAAGCTGTCAAAATGGAGGATGAGTTTGAACCTTATGATCCCACAGCAGATTTATCCAGATTTAAAATGCCTACGCTGGACCTTTTAGTAGAATACGACGATAAAAAAGTGGAAGTGGATAGATCAGAATTGGAGGCCAATAAAGATCAAATCATAGCTACACTCCTCAATTACAAAATAGAAATCACCAAGATAAGAGCGACCATCGGTCCTACAGTCACACTTTATGAAATCGTACCTGCACCAGGTGTAAAAATCTCTAAAATCAAAAACTTGGAGGATGATATAGCACTGAGTTTAGCTGCATTAGGTATCAGGATAATAGCTCCTATACCAGGCAAAGGTACTATCGGGATAGAAGTACCTAACAAAAACAAACAAATAGTGTCACTGCAAGAGGTATTGAGAAGTGAAAAATTTACCAATACTAAGATGGCCCTTCCTATCGCATTAGGAAAAACTATCTCTAACGAAGTGTTCGTAGCGGACCTGGCTAAAATGCCACACTTACTTGTGGCTGGAGCAACAGGTCAAGGTAAGTCTGTAGGTATCAATACAATATTGATGTCATTGCTGTACAAAAAGCATCCATCGCAAGTTAAATTGGTCTTGATAGATCCTAAAAAAGTGGAACTCTTCCCATATGGAAGTTTGGATCAACATTATTTGGCATTTTTACCAGATCAAGAAGAGCCCATCATTACCGAGACGAGCAAGGTCATCACTACACTCAATTCGCTATGTCTAGAAATGGACAATAGATATGATTTACTCAAAAAAGCACGTGTTAGGAATCTGGCTGAGTACAATGAGAAATTTACAGATAGAAAATTGAGCCCTAAAGAAGGACATAAATTTTTACCTTATATAGTATTGGTCATAGATGAGTTTGCTGACTTAATCATGACTGCTGGTAAAGAAGTAGAGTTGCCTATAGCGAGATTGGCCCAATTGTCAAGAGCTATTGGGATACATTTGATTATCGCAACTCAGAGACCGTCTGTTAATATCATCACGGGTATTATCAAAGCCAATTTTCCTGCCAGATTAGCTTTTAAGGTGACGTCTAAAATTGACTCTAGGACTATCCTAGATGGTGGAGGTGCGGACCAGTTGATAGGTGCAGGAGACATGATATTATCCATAGGTAGTAATAATATCCGACTACAATGTGCGTTTGTAGATACACCAGAAGTAGAGAGTGTGATACAACATATAGCCAGCCAACAAGGGTTTGCACAGCCATTTTATCTTCCTGAATGTAAAGGCGATGATGACAATGCGGGTAACTCGGACATCAAAGTGTCAGATTTGGACGAGCACTTTGATGATGCAGCGAGGCTGACAGTTTCCACTCAAATTGGCTCTACATCCAATATTCAGCGCAAAATGCAATTAGGTTACAATAGAGCAGGCAGAATAATGGACCAAATGGAGCAATTAGGTATAGTCGGACCTGCACAAGGTAGTAAGCCAAGAGAAGTTCTTTTCTATTCAGTCGAAGAATTGGAGCATTTCTTGATTCAATTAAGAAATAAATAGCCAAAAGAGCAATATAGCACAATTATAAAGAAGTACTTATTAATATTTTGACCCAAAAACCTGATATTTCCTAAAGTGGAGAGTCGGGTTTTTATTTTTTATGTATTTTATGTTACATTAGTGTAGTGAACTATTTAGATTGAGCATGATTTACTATATATATCGTTTTAATATGCTACAATATATTGTTTTTTCTATACTGTTATGTATGATAGCTTGTCAGCCCGGTAAAGAGTCTCCCATCAATAGCAATGAAGAATTGTCATCCATTGTACTGACCGGAACCCATTGCATGACCTGCCATAAGTCTCAAGATGAATCTAATGCACTGGCTCCTTCTTTAGAAGAAATACATAAATTCTACAATCTTTATTTTAATAATCCAAGCAAAGCTGAAAAGCATTTAATTAATTTTGTTAATAATCCAACAACTCATAAAGCTATCATGAAAGATGCGATCCTTAAATACGGATTAATGCCAAAATTAAATTACCATCCACAAGAGCTAGAAGCTATCTCATCATTCATTATAAACACTAATTTTAGCCAAATCGAATGGAATAATGCCTTTGCAGAGTCTTCTTTTACTTTAAATGACGATATTGATTATTTAAATATGGGACAAAAAATAGCCAATGAAACCAAGATGGTTTTAGGTAAAAATCTTCTCAATGCTATTCAAGAGAAAGGTACAGAAGGTGCATTAGAATTTTGTAATACCAAGGCTATATTTCTGACGGACAGTGTATCAAATGCTCTCAATACGAAAGTAAAACGTGTGAGTGACAAACCTAGAAATCCACATAATCAAGCTAATGAGTATGAACTGTCATACATAGAAGAAATCAAAAAATTAAAATTATCAGGAGAAAATATCACCCCACAAATAAATGAAATAGATGGCAAACTCATTGGTTTCTACCCAATAGAGACTAATGACATGTGTCTTAAATGCCACGGCAAGATAGGTAACCCAATAGAAGAAACAACTTATAAGAAGATCAAATCGCTCTATCCTAATGATAAAGCTCACAGTTACACAAATGACCAAATTAGAGGTATCTTTGTGGTAGAATTTATCAAAAAATAGTCAAATCTTTAACTCACAAAATAAAAACCATTTAAATAAATTGTCTAAGCACATGACAAAAATTTAAAAATCAGATTAAATCTCTTAGTTAATCCATT
>DAIPYV010000131.1:0-9828 GCA_036782555.1 Saprospiraceae bacterium | reverse complement strand
CTATTAGAAATACACATGAATATAGATCTATTGCTGCGCTTTTTGTAGATAAGTCTTAAGAGTGTATTATCCTCACATTAGACAAATTTGGCTCACTTTCTCACTTCGAAACCTCAGCTGTCAATTTTATATCTGAATAATACAGCACCTTAAGTTTGAGCTCACTCGAGCAAGTCATGTTTTATGTTTACCTATCGTCACAAAAACCTCGATTTTAGCCACAAAATCAAATAATATTTACTGCATTATCCCATGATTGCATTCATAACCGTATATTTGCGGCTTAAAATAAAAAAATATCTATTTGCCCATGATGACTTCAAGCGAGATAAGACAAAAATTTTTAGATTTTTTTGCTTCGAAAAATCACAAAATTGTTTCCTCCGCACCTATAGTGATAAAAAATGACCCTACATTGATGTTTACTAATGCGGGGATGAATCAATTTAAAGATTATTTTTTGGGCAACCAAAAACCTGACAATCCACGTATAGCTGACACACAAAAATGTCTTCGCGTTAGTGGCAAACATAATGACCTTGAGGAAGTGGGTGTGGATACTTACCATCACACGATGTTTGAGATGTTAGGCAATTGGAGTATTGGAGATTATTTCAAGGCCGAAGCTATAGCATGGAGTTGGGAACTATTAACCGAAGTGTATAAATTGCCCAAAGATAGACTTTATGTATCCGTATTCGAAGGTGATGAAAAAGAAAATTTACCTCCTTCCTCCATAGCTCTTAAAGAATGGTCTAAGTTAGTGCCTCAAGAACATATCGTGTTTGGCAACAAAAAAGATAACTTTTGGGAAATGGGTGAAACAGGCCCTTGTGGTCCATGCAGCGAAATACATGTAGACCTCAGACCCGATGAAGAGCGCACCATCACTCCTGGACATATCCTCGTCAATAATGACCATCCTCAAGTGATAGAGATATGGAATAATGTCTTCATTCAGTACAATAGAAAAGCTGATGGTTCACTAGAGCCCCTTCCTGCTATGCACGTAGATACAGGTATGGGATTAGAAAGATTGGTGCGTGCCATCCAGGGTAAATCAAGCAATTATGATACTGATATTTTTACGGGAACTATCAGTGTAGTAGAGAATATCACAGGCAAAAATTATAGTTTTAGCGACAGTAAAATGGACGTCGCCTTTAGGGTTTTAGCTGATCACATCAGAGCCATAGCCTTCACTATAGCTGATGGACAATTGCCCTCCAATAATGGTGCCGGCTATGTGATAAGACGTATTTTGAGGCGTGCTGTCAGATATTATTATACTTATTTGGACTATAAACACCCCCTTCTTCATCAACTTATAGAGCACTTATCTAAACAATTTGAACATGTATTTCCTGAACTTTATCTTCAGAAAAGCTTTGTGGAAAAAGTCATCAAAGAGGAAGAAAAGTCGTTTTTAAAAACTCTAGAAGGTGGTCTGAGAAGATTGGATGTACTTAAAGTGTCTAACAATATCGTAGAAGGCAAAGATGTCTTTGAGCTTTACGATACTTATGGTTTTCCAGTAGATTTGACTCGTCTGATAGCTGAAGAAAAAGGCTGGTCAGTGGATGAAGCTGGATTTGAGTTGGCTCTCAATGAACAAAAAGAACGTTCGCGTGCAGATGCCAAACGTGTTACTGGAGACTGGGTAGCTATTCATGAAGGCAGTCAGACGACATTCACAGGATATGACGAAAGTGTAGTCCACGACGCTAAATTACTAAGGTATAGAATCCTCCAACAAAAAGATAAAGAGCTTATTCAACTTGTACTGGACAAAACACCTTTTTATCCCGAAGGTGGAGGTCAAATAGGCGATACAGGTATTTTAATTTTTGAGGGCGATATTATAAAAGTGGTAGATACAGTTAAAGAAAATGAGCTCATACTCCATATAGTAGAGACTTTGCCAGACAATTTAGAAGCTAATATTTATGGTGAGATTGACCAGGAAAAACGCCAATTGACAGAAAACAACCATAGTGCAACACATTTACTTCATGCAGCTTTAAAAACGGTTCTAGGCTCACACGTCAATCAAAAAGGTTCATTAGTAAAAGAAGACTATCTGCGATTTGATGTGTCCCATTATCAAAAAATAACAGATCACGAACTAGCTCAGGTAGAAAAAATTGTCAATCAAAAAATAAGACAAAACATTTCGTTACAAGAGGATAGAAGTATTTCAATAGAGGAAGCGAAAGAAGCAGGAGCTATGATGCTCTTTGGCGAAAAATATGGCGATGTAGTACGAATGGTTACTTTTGACCCTACTTACTCAAGAGAATTGTGTGGTGGGTGTCATGTGCCTCAAACAGGTCAGATAGGTTATTTTAAAATTACTTCAGAAAGCGGCATAGCGGCAGGTGTGCGACGCATAGAAGCCGTGACTTCTATCAAAGCTGAGGAATATATACAGTCTCAATTGCATGAATTAGTAGCTATAAAATCATTTTTCAAAAATAACACTAATACACCTAAAAACGTATCTGATATTTTAGAAGAAAATAAAAGCCTTCAAAAAGAGATTGAAAAACTTAGATCTCAAAAGGCAGCGTCTATGAAGACAGATTTAATCAACAGCGCCATAATTTTAAATGGCGTCAAGGTCATCTCACAAAATTTAGGCGAAATGGACAGCAAAGCTGTTAAGACCCTTTCGGTAAATATTATGGCAGAAATCGGTGAAGGTGTGGTATTTTTTGGTCTGACATCTAATGACAAACCACAAATCATGCTTAGTATCTCAGAATCTTTAACTACCGCTAAAAAGCTTCATGCTGGTAATATCATACGAGAACTAGCTAAAGAAATCGGAGGAGGCGGCGGTGGACAACCATTTTTTGCTACAGCAGGTGGAACCATAACAGACGGTGTGGACAAAGCATTAAATAGAATTTCAGAGTTTTTGTAATATAAAAATATAACAAAATGAGTGAACTAAAATGGAATTACAATGAGTTTTTAACCTTTTTGATGATTTATGTGGGTCATGTTGACATAGATTTTTCTGAAAAGGAAAAATCACTTATAACCAAAGCCTTTGGTCAGGAAACTTTCGATAAAATGTACCCTCAGTTTATAGAAATGAGTGATTTTCAAGCATATGAGACGATACTTTTGTATAAAGGTGTTTACTACCCTACTGCAGAACAAAAAGAAGAAATTCTGACTAAAATCCGTGAACTGACCATGGCTGATGGAGAGTTTAATGTCATGGAAAAAGGACTACTTCAGTTTTTTGAGAGAATGCTTTGACTAGCTTTAACTATTGACTGTAAATTATCACAAGTTTGTTAAAATTAATTTTATTGAATAAAAGATATACTAAAAGGTATGCTATACTGATTGTATTAGTAATACTTTGTTTTAATCTCTTCTCTCAAATAGATACGTCCTTTGTCATTCCTGAAATACTCATAGCTCAAGACCGAAACAATCTTACAATAAAAGAGCACAATCGAGTCTTCCAAATAGTCACACATACAGACATATCTACATCAGGTTACACCACGCTACCTGAAATTTTACAAAACTTAGGTGGTATAGATGTAAGGCGTAGAGGCCCGCACGATGTGCAATCTGATATCACTATCCGAGGTGGTAGTTTTGAACAAGTATTGATAGTACTAAATGGTATCATCATGAATGACCCTCAGACAGGACACCATTCTTTTTATCTACCTATCCACCCTAGTCAGATAGAAAGAATAGAAATCCTTAAAGGTGGTGCATCTAGAATGTATGGACAAAATGCTTATAGTGGTGTCATACATGTCATCACCAAAACTAAAAAGAAAAACAAGTTATCCATTTATGGAGATTTGGGCAGTTTCCAAACAACCAACTTAGGATTAACGGGCAGTTGGGATAATGAAAGACTAACCCACCATGCTGGCATAGACTTCACGCTCAGTGATGGATATAGACACAATACGGATTTTCAGATTTTTAGAACTAATTATACAAATCATTTCAAAATAGGAAAAAACAAATTTGACTTCCTATCTGCCTTTACAGAAAGAAAATTTGGAGCTAATGGATTTTATGCCAATGAAAGCTTTACTGAACAATATGAAGAAGTCCAAACAAGTATTATTGGCTTAACCGCTACAATCCCCATCAATTCCTCAACGATAATAAAACCTAAAATAAGCTGGCGCAGAAATCAGGATATGTACCTTTTTGATAGGCAAAAACCTGAATTATTTCGCAACATGCACATAAATAACAGTCTTCGTGCTGAAATCCATGGTATGACAATCAATAAATTGGGACACTTCGGATGGGGAATAGATGCCAATCATCAAAATATTCGCAGTAATAATTTAGGCATGAGAGAACGACAACTGATTGGGCTATTCATTGATCAATCTTTTATTTTTTTTGACGAAAAAGTATCTTTAAATACCGGTACTTATGCACAATACATTTCCGATAGAAATAAATTTTTCTTTTATCCAAGTATTGATTTAGGTTACAATTTATCTCAAAATACAAAAATTATTTTATCAACCGGTCTCCATAATAGAGTACCTAGCTGGACAGAACTCCATTACAATAGTAGAACTGAATTGTCCAACCCCAATTTACTAGCCGAAAGGGCGTGGGAAACAGAAATAGGAATTAAACATCATGATGATATCATACGATGGTCAGCTATTCTCTTTCGGCGTCAAAGTTTTAACACTATTGACTGGGGTAAAGACTCCTTAGCTCAATCACTGTGGATTATTGATAATATATCTGAGATATTCACCACAGGATTAGAACTCAACTTTCAAATAAAATGGTCTAAGAGGTTAAAATCAAATATCACCTACACATATTTAAATAACCAGCTGCTCTCTAGTAGTGAAAAGTTAAGTCGTTATGCTTTGGACAATTTAAGACATCAATTTAATGCTCAACAATATCTATATATCATACCCGAAAAACTCAAATGGGGTGTCAATGTTCGTTTTAATAATCGTAATGTGCCTGAATCACTAACCAATATAAATGGGTTAGAACCTTTTTGGGTTTTTGACTCGCAAATCCAATATATAGCCCAAAAATCACAATGGGGAATAAGTTTTTTTAATGTCACAAATCAAATATATAGAGAAATTAGTCTTGTTCCTATGCCTGGCCGATGGCTGAGTTTTTCTTATATTTATGATGTTCTATAAAGTTAAATGTCGTACGGCCTGTTTTAACTTTAAAACAAGACTTAGATAATCGAATTTATGAAATCCATCAGTATATTATAAAATATAGAGTATATTATCAAAGAAATACTTAAAGAAGTTAAAACCAAACTGCCACATCCAGAGGCTGAAATAGGCATTGAGCTATATGATAGTCACAGGATAGAAATTGCAGTGAGACCTTTTATACATCCAGATAATTATTGGTCAGCGACTTTTGAAGTCAACAAAAAAATTAAAAGTGCGTTTCATCATTATAAAATAAAAATAGCTTACTCAGAAGGCATAGAGTTTGGTACCATCGGAGAGTAGTAGTTATTACTATTTTATTCTCAGGATCAATATTTTAACAATGAATGATTTGCGGTATTCAAGATGTTATAACCTATTTTTGTTATATCTTAATATAACTTTAATTTTCTTTTTGCCTTTGCTCTCGATAGCCCAATCCTTTAAATTGGTTTATCCTAAAGATGGGACACATCTGACGCTGCCATTTACCTATACCAATGGCTTCATAATAGTAGATGTCATACTGGAAAAAACATTGCCTTTAAAATTTATAGTAGATACTGGTGCTTCTAATACATTATTGCTTAGAAAAGAATATATAGAAATTTTCAATATTCCTATCCAAAGAAAACTATCGGTACAAGGTGCTGATTTGACAGAAAACCTGTCAGCTTCTATATACAACAATGTTTACTTAAAGGTTTCTGATATGCCTCATCTATCTTTAAACATTATAGCTTTAGATGAAGACTATACTCAGTTTGAATACCTCACAGGTATTCACATAGCTGGAATTTTAGGTGCAGACTATTTTCGAAATATGATACTAGGCATTGATTTTTCAAGAAATCAAATGACTATTTATAATCCTCATGGATTTTTTCCCAATAAATTGCGTAAATTTTCAGAATTTGATATCACTTTAGTCAATAACAAGCCTTACATCACCACCACCTCTGAAATCGTTGCACATCAAAAAATAAAAACAAATTTACTCATAGATACTGGGGCATCTCTTGGATTGCTATTGCACCAAAATACTGACTCACTCATCACCATACCTAACAAAAATGTTCTAAGTGTGCTAGGTAAGGGATTAGGAGGTAATATCTTAGGATACACAGGTCGTATCCATAAAATACAAATTGGAGAATTGTACTTTAATAATGTGTTGACTAATTTTCAATCTATAGATTCAGCCCTTGTGGACTTGAAAAAAATTACAAGAAACGGTATCATAGGTAGCCACATCTTGAATAGGTTTCATATCATTATAGATTTTAGGTGGAGTAAAATGTATCTTAAACCTTACAAAAACTACAATAAAACTATCGAATATGATAAAAGTGGTATGAGTGTTATAACTTTTGGCCCAAAATTAGACAGATTTTTCGTGCGGTATGTGGTAGAAAACTCTTCTTCTAATGAAGCAGATATCAGACCGGGTGATGTTATTTTTAAAATTGGTTGTTTATCCAGCTGGAGATATTCCTTGGATAGATTTACCATAAAATTATCTGGAAAAGAAGGCAAAAAAATAAAACTCAAAATCATGAGAGATGGAAAAATATTGGATAAAACAATTGTTTTGAAGAGTTATATTTAAAAATAGATGAGGCAGCATTTAGTCGTTATAAAGCATCTTATCTATACCAGCTATTTCAAAATATATGAATAAGAAAATTTCCAAATTATTTATTTCCGCACTCTTAATCCTTCTCTTCAATTATGGTGTGTTTGGCCAATCTATATCTATAAGCGTGCCTACTGAAATTAATGTATGTGAGGAATTTGAAATAATAATTACGGTTAACAACCAAGGTGGACCAAGTATTGATATTCCGATATTCACTTTAGAGCTTCCATGCAATATGACCTATCAAGACAATACATTGACAAATGGCACCTTAAAAGACGCGACTGATTCGAGTAAGCCTATATTTGAATTCAATCCTATATCAGCTAATAGTACAGTATCGATAAGGATGAACATACAAACAAATTGTGGCGCCTATGAATGCCTGAACAAACTTGAAAACCCCCAGTTAAATGCAGAGTTGGCACGGAATGATACTGTAGTAAAGTCAAGTTCGACTACGATGAACATAAATGCACCTAATCTGGTCATATCCAATATCGACAAGACATTTGAAGAAATCCCATCCTATGGTACATTCCAACGAATATTTACTATAAATAATACCCGAACAGGAAGGGTTTCGGAATTTATTCTTCACCATAATTTTGCGCCACATTTTACTATTAGTACCAATAAGGGTAGAGTTATAAATTCAACAAATACTAAACACTCCATTGTATTTGGTGCCGATGACTTTATAACTATAGGAAATGGTGACGCATATTTTGATCCAGGAGAAGTACTTGTAGTGCGAGAAAATATCCGCCTTTTGTCATGTCAACATGATGTCAGCCATGTGAGATCAGACTATGAGTTAGCATGGGGCTGTGAGCAAGACGTATGTAATAGCACAAAGGCCATAGCACAAATAAGAGTAGTAAATTCACAAGATAGAGGAGCTAAAATTACCAGTGCTGTCAGTCAAGAACCTGCTTTATGCTTTGATAATAACAATGTTAGACAATCAATTAATATTAATAAAATAAGCCATCTTAATACACTCACAGATATAAAAATAGAAATTTTTACACAGCAATTTAATAGAGGCATACTACTCAACTCTATAAAAACCGATTGGCCATTTAAAATAAACTATATAGACATCAGTGAAAATACTTGTGGACAAAAAATAGCTAAAAGAGCAATTTTAACTTTAGAGAGAATAGAACCAACCTCCATAACTTCAAGAGATACTATTATCTGGGACATAGGATTATGTGAAATGACGGATTGCGAGACCAAACAAATAGCATATAATTATTCAATAGAATATAGAAAAGAATGTGCCGCTTCAAATGACTCATATTATTCATCCAATGTAAACATTGGTTCACCACTTATAAATGACTTAAGAATACTTGCATTATTAAATCGAACAGAATACAGAGATAACCAAATGGGTATTCTTAATATCTATTTACAAGATTTAAGATTAACAAATCAAAATACGGACTCATTAAAGCTAAAAATCAATATGTCGAAGGCTATAGGCATTGATAATAATTTTGATTTTATTATGAATAACGTGAGTCCCCATTATGTAAATAAAAAGGAAAATAACGGAAACATTACCTATACTATCGGCTACCCTATGCCTTTTCCTAATGACAATTTTGTACTAAGCATACCTTTTGTCTTTAGATGTGATGACTTTAATGCTGATAACATTGACACTTCAAAACCTTATGCAAGTTGTGCTTGCCTATCCTTGAGGGATACAGTAAATGTAACAGCTGAAATAATAAGTAATAATAATTGTGCCGAATCCTACAGGCCATTTGGATGTAGTTCGTATGACTACGCCATAGATTGTCCCAATATTGGCTATCCAAGCTTAGACACCTTAGCTACAGCTTTGGGATATAGCGCTACTGTTTCTAGGATATCGTTTGATCCTCAGGATAAAAACAACAATGGTAGAGTAGATGAATCGCAAACAGAAGACTTTCGCAATTTTGATTTACTGAGATATTTGCCTGGTGATACCATCCTAATAAGTATTAGTGGAAGAATAATTCATGACAAATTATTTCAAAAACCTAGAAATTTGTTTTTAGGTATTATACCTATTGCCTACTTTTCAGAGAGTGTCGAGGATAATAAAATATTTGAAGATATACTTTTTAAAGGTGATGCCGCTTTTAAAACTATAAAAAGTAATTTAAAATTCAAACCAAAAAACGGCTCAGAGACCCTTGAATTAAATAACATACCCTTTAGACCACAATTTGTCAACGAAATATTTAATTTATCAGCTGACTCACTCTTTAATTATAACGAATATTTTGACGAAGATTTTTATTTTAAAGATGGAGATAGCGTGAGATTAGATATATATAAAGTCATAGATATCAAACCATTTGAAGATAAAAAATCTGACTTGAGGTTTAGACAATTTTTTGAATTTATACTCAATATATATTCCTATTTAGGTAATGACATACCTGAAAAGCTCGATCGTACATCTTGCGATTGTTTTACTGAAACGATAACCTTTCCGGAGCATCTATTTAATACCCCAGCTAGATTTATTTCAACAAACTACCAAAACACTACAATATGTATTGATGATTTCATAGAACGAAATGTGTTTAGCTTCAACTTAGGATATTTTTTAAGAAATGAAATTCCTAGCCAACAACCAGTTTTTATTAATGAAGTGCGACCTATAGTACAAATTAAAGAAGTCCAAATACCTTTAAATAATTCTGTGGAATTGGGTAATTTAAGTATTTCCTACGGAGATTTTGTTTACATCTTTGAACCTATTATTACAGCAGATAAAATCATTTACAAAACTGAAGAAATAATTCCTTGGTCTGGTCATGCCAATAGGTTCAGATACGTGTTTAATTATGGACTAAGACCCAAAGGGTGCGTCAACAAAATACGACCAGATATCTTAGATATGGAAATATTGCTAAACAGGACTAGAGTTGGAGAGTTATACTATCCTGAAAAAATAAGTTCCCGCAT
>DAIPYV010000130.1:0-9901 GCA_036782555.1 Saprospiraceae bacterium | reverse complement strand
GACAGTCAAAGTGGTCATACCTTTGCGTCATTCCCCGTTAAGAGTAAATCTTATCTAAATCTGACTGATACCCGTGACGAACGGGTAAGAACTCATTTTATTTAATAACTAAAATTTTATTACCCATGGTAAAAAAAGATTTACTTTACCCAAGTAAAGGGATTCCGGTATTCCGTAATTTATCGTTGAGTCTCTTGTTTTTATTTTTGTTTGTAATTAGTGGCTTTAGTCAGAGACAAATCGTTTGTAACTCTAGAGTCAATGTATCATTGGATGGAAATTGTGAAGCAGAACTTCGTCCAGACATGATTTTAGAAGGACCTAATGCTCAGTATGGTCCTCCATTTACTATACGTGTTAGTGGAAACAATGTTACTAACAATAACACTAACCGTCCAGTAATTACAGCTCCAGGAAATTATTCAGTCACAGTGACTAATGCTGACGGAAATTCATGTTGGGGCTCTATTTTAGTGGAAGACAAATTGGCACCTGTAGTTGAGTGTGCTTGTCCCCCTGAATCATCCGACCCTGGTTGTAATTTTGATTGTACTGATGAAGTAGCTTTTAACGCGGGTACATTACAGATTTCAGTGCCAGTTGTTAATGAAAATTGTGGTACTTACACCACTACATTCAATGACCAAGTATTGGTGTTTGGCGATCAAGGTTGTAATGGCAAAATCATTAGAAGAACTTGGACATTTACTGATGCATCTGGCAATTCGAGCACTTGTGTTTCAGACTACTTTTTTGCGCCAGCTAGTGTATCAGATGTTACTTTGGACTTCCCTTACAATGCGCCTAGCATGACATGTGGTGTAGATGTAAGTATGCCAGGTATCTACAGTTTTTTTAGAGAAAAATTGTACAATGAATATTTACCTTCTTACTTATTGGATGTGCCGAGTTTATATGCTAATGAAGCTGCAGCTAGAGCAGCAGCTAGAGCAGCAGCTGATGCAGAGGCGATTAAATATGCTTACCCTACTATTAATGGTGTGCCATTAGATGGGAAGGTATGTAATATTTTAGCATCAAAATCTGATGTGGAAATACAAGCTTGCAATGGATGTGCGGACAGTAAAAAAGTAATTCGTACATGGACAGTATTGGATTGGTGTAATGGTAATTCACGTACTTTGGTACAAATCATCAAAGCCACAGACGAAGATGGACCAACTATTGACGTAGATGACTTGACAGTAAGTGTAGATCCGTGGACTTGTGGGTCTAATACACTTTTACCAGCACCTAAAGTACTGAAAGACAAATGTGATAACAATCCGACTTATACGATCCAAGCTCCATTTGGTGTGATAGTGAGATATGATATACCGAGTGGTAGATACTTGATAATAGGCGCACCCAAAGGTATACACACTATTAGATATGTAGGTAAGGATTGTTGTGGAAATGAATCTGTTGCGGAGATGACTCTGACAGTTTTAGATAGAACTCCACCAGTAGCGATAGCAAAACAACATATTGTTATCTCATTGACCACAGGAGGAAATCAAGATGGGATAGCTAAATTATTTGCAGCTTCTGTTGACAATGGTTCATATGACAGCTGTACTCCAGTACACTTAGAAATCAGAAGAGAGAAGGTAGCAGAGCGAGATGTGGATGGATGTGGATATACAGGTAACTTTACTTACAATGATGACGGTCATCCATTTGATGGATCTAGTGATCCGTCAGCACCTGATTATGATCCAGATGGTGGAGCTTATGTTAAGTTCTGTTGTGAAGATTTGACTAATAGAGAAGGAGCGGTTCCTTTCGGCATACACAAAGTTTGGTTGAGAGTATGGGACGATGGTGATATGGATGGTGTATTTGGATCAGCCGGTGACAATTATAATGAAACATGGGTGGAAGTAAGGGTAGAAGACAAACTTCAACCACAAATCATTTGTCCACCTAATATTACGATCAATTGTGATGACTCTGTTACTGATTTAAATGTGACGGGTACGGCAAGAGCCTTTTCTAATTGTTTAGATTTAGAAGTGGTTTATTCAGACAGGTCTTTCTTGAATACTTGTGGTACAGGATATGTGGACAGAACGTGGAGGGTTAAAAACAGTACTGCAGTAGCATGCCTACAAAGGATAACTGTTATAAATACAGCTGGCGTATTTAGTGAAGCCGACATAACATGGCCAAAAGCTGAGATAGTAACTAATTGTGCAGATAATGCAATGAATGACAGACCTACTTGGACTCAAAGACCTTGTGATCAGATAGGTATGAGCGTCAAAACTGATACATTTTATTTTGAAGGTAATGCATGTCTTAAGATATTAAATACATACACAATCTTAGACTGGTGTCAATATGATCCAAACTCTACGTCTTCAGCTGGTATATTCACATTTACACAGGTGATTAAGGTGATTGACGAAGAAAAACCAGTATTGGCTTCTTGTGATGATTTAATGTTTGAAAATAATACACCTAACTGTACAGTTAACGGTTTACAATTGTCCATGTCTGCAACAGATCAAGGGCAGTGTGCATCTGATTGGTTAAAATGGGTAGTGTTTGTAGATTTATGGGGAGATGGTAAAATAGATTATGAATATTCATCCTTTTTGCCAGCCAATGCTACAACATTCGTTGATAGAAATGGAAATGGTATTCCTGATGTATATTTGGCACCTACTGATAATGGCGGTACAATAACGATAACTATTCCAGAAGCTATATCTGGTAATATGTCAAATCATAAAGTGACTTGGAGAGTGAGTGATGGATGTGGAAATATTACATCTTGCAACCAAAACTTTATGGTAGTAGATAAGAAAAAGCCAACTCCTTACTGCTTGAACATTAGTTCTGCTTTGATGAATAACGGAATGGTAGAATTGTGGGCAGCTGACTTCAATTTAGGTTCATTTGATAATTGTACAAGACAAAGTAATCTACTTTATACATTTAATGAAGAACATCCAGTATTGACAAGACTTAATGAAACACATTACTTCAAAGGTCAAGGTCAAAACGCAACTAAGGCAGAATATGATTCAAAAAGAGCCCAAATATGGTTGCCAGCGAGTAAAAGTTCAGGAATGGTATTCGATTGTGATGATTTACCTTCTGTCAGTGTAAGAATGACAGTGTGGGATGAAAAATTAAATTATGATTTCTGTACTGTTCAATTGACATTAAATGATAATCAAAATGCTTGTGACAATGGAAGCGTAGGTTCTATATCAGGATCAGTGATGACTTCTAATGGAAAAACAGTAGAATCCATAGAGATGATATTGGATAGTGGTGTTCCTGAGATGTTAAAGTCAGAAGTAACAAATGCATCGGGTATGTATAGTTTTACTACTCCAATGTTTTATGACTACAATATTAGTGGATATAAAAATGACGATGTATTGAATGGTGTAAGCACGCTTGACCTTGTATTGATACAAAGACACTTATTAGACATATCAAGATTTACAAGTCCATTTGATTTTATCGCGGCTGATGTCAATAATGATAGTCGTATTACCGCTTCTGATATGGTTGAGCTAAGAAGAGTAGTTTTAGGTATCAATTCCAAGTTTTTAAACAATACTAGCTGGAGATTTGTCGATAGTAAGCAAACTTTTGCAAACATAAACAATCCATGGCCTATAAATGAAAATATTTATATCAATAACTTAAACCAAAATATGAATAATCAAAACTTCGTAGGGGTAAAAGTGGGAGATGTAAATGGAACAGCTCAGACAAATGTAAATGACATATCCACAGACACAAGAAGCATTATGGTGGTAGAAGCACAAAATGAAGCTTTAAGCGCTGGACAGATGAGTGATGTCGTTATTTCAACAGAGGCTAATGAAGTATATGGTATGCAGTTTACTTTAACATTAAACCAAGCGAAACTTAACGCTATCTTTGTAGGAGGCCAAAAGTTAGACGAAAGTTTCATCGGAGAAATTGGTGAAGATACTTATACTATCAGCTGGAATGATTTTCAACCTATATCTGGTAAAGATTTAATAACTTTAAGTCTTACAGCACAAAAAGATGCTGCTGTGTCAGAATTGATTTCAATCAATTCTTCTAAAACAGTAGCGGAAATCTATACAGGTGAAGCTTTAAATACAAGCAAGTTGTCCCTAAGATTTGCTGGTAATGATACTGATGATACTTTCGCACTGTATCAAAATGAGCCTAACCCATTTACAGATAAAACTGTAATAAGCTTTAACTTGCCGCAAGCAGCAGATGCTACCCTAAAAGTATTTGATGTAACAGGTCAAGTTATATATACACAAAAGAGATCTTTCGGTAAAGGATTGAACTCATTCACATTGGAAAGAAATGAATTACCTTCGTCAGGTGTTATGATTTACCAAGTGGAAAGTGGAGAAAATACCTCTACAAGAAAGATGATCGGCCTCGAGTAACAAACAATTTGCTTAAATTAATTCCTAAGGGAGAGTATCGAAAGATGCTCTCCTTTTTTGTTTTTGAGAATATTCTATTTGTCTAAATTGAACAATATGACTACCTTTGCAGCTCAATTTAAAACCATATAGTAAGTGAGTACCTCAATAGCAAAAAAATCAGCGGACAATATTCGTATTTTATCAGCGGCCATGGTTGAGAAAGCGGCATCTGGGCATCCAGGTGGTGCTATGGGTGGCGCGGATTACATTCATGTATTATTTAGTGAATTTTTGCGGTTTGATCCCGATAATGGGTGTTGGCCGTTTAGAGATAGGTTCTTTTTAGATCCAGGTCATATGTCTGCTATGTTGTATTCACAACTTACTCTATGTGGTTTTATGGAAATGGAGGATTTAGAAAATTTTAGACAATGGAAAAGTCCAACTCCTGGACACCCTGAAGTAGATTTTGAAAGAGGAATAGAAAATACATCTGGACCTTTAGGTTTAGGTCATGCATTTGGTGCTGGAGCAGCTATTGCAGAGAGGTTTTTGGTAGAAAGATTTGGTGAATGGATGAGTCATTATACCTATATGTTTATATCTGATGGTGGTATTCAAGAAGAGATATCTCAGGGTGTGGGTCGCATCGCCGGATATCTAGGACTGGGTAATATCATCATGTTTTATGATGCCAATGACGTCCAACTTTCTACTAAGGTAGGTGAGGTAACTAATGAAGATACTGCCAAAAAGTATCAAGCTTGGCACTGGCACGTTATAGAAATAGATGGTAATGATGAAGATCAGATTAGAAATGCCATAAAAGAATCTCAATCGGTACAGGATAAACCTTCTCTCATAATAGGACGCACCATAATGGGGAAAGGTGCCGTTATGGAAGATGGTACACCTTATGAAGGTATGGTAGAAACCCACGGCAAACCATTGGGCAAGTCCAAAGCTTCTTATGTCAAAACTATTCAGAATTTAGGAGGCAACCCAGACAGCCCTTTTGAAATATTTCCCGAAGTTCAAGAGTATTACCAAAATGTTTTGGAATCCAAGAGACAATATGTCAAATCGCACAACGAAAAATACGTTCAATGGCAAACAGAAAATCCAAATAAAGTACAAACTCTGTCTAGTTACTTATCTAACGAACTACCAGTTTTAGATTGGGATACTATAGAGTTGGGTGCTCATGATGCTACACGTAATGCATCATCTAGAGTGTTAGGTTATTTAGCGCAAAATGTTGGCAACATGGTAGTGTCATCAGCGGACTTAAGTAACAGTGATATGACTGATGGGTTTTTGAAAAAAACGTCGGCATTTACCAAAGGTGATTTTAGTGGAGCATTTTTACAAGCGGGTGTATCAGAGTTGACGATGGCGGCTTTGTGCACAGGTATGGCACTTCACGGTGGAGTTATCCCTGTTTGTGCTACCTTTTTTGCTTTTTCTGATTATATGAAACCAGTTTTGAGAGTTGCAGCATTGATGGAGCAGCCGGTAAAATTTATATGGACGCATGATGCCTTCAGAGTTGGAGAGGATGGACCGACACATCAACCCATTGAACAAGAAGCACAATTAAGACTTTTAGAAAAACTAAAAAATCACTCTGGAAAGTCATCATTTTTAGCCCTAAGACCTGCGGATAGTACTGAGACTGTTAGTAGCTGGAAACTTATGTTAGAAACTGGTGACAGACCTTCAGGTATGATTCTTTCACGCCAAAACATTAAAGATATTGACTCAAATGGTGATAGGAGAACAGAAAGTTATGCAGTTGCTAAAGGGGCTTATGTCGTTATGGAATGTGAAGGGGTACCTGATGTTATCCTATTGGCCAATGGCTCAGAAGTAGCCACACTTATGGCAGCGGCTCCAACACTTACAAAGGACCACAATCTCAATGTGAGAGTGGTTTCAGTAGCCTCCGAAGGGTTATTTAGAGATCAATCTAAAGAATATCAACAATCTATTTTGCCAAAAGGTATAGTTAAATTTGGATTGACAGCTGGATTGCCTGTTACTTTAGAGAGTTTAGTAGGTGACGAAGGCAGTGTATTTGGTATGACACATTTTGGATACTCAGCTCCATTTACTGTTTTGGATGAAAAATTTGGATACACGGCAGAGAACGTAATCCGTCAAGTATTGAATTTGGTGAAGTAATCTAAGAAGCAGTTATCTCTTTTTAAATAAGAAATATAATACGAGGGCTTCTTCGAGATAAAGTGTAAAATTATTAAGACAATTGTTTTTCAATAATCAAAATAAAAGAAGTTGCTGAAATGAACGTTTCAGTGATTTTTTTTAACGAAAAGATTGAGAAGAAGAACAACATTTAAGGCTATAGTTTATTTTGTAATTGTGCCAAATCATAATTCTATTCGAGCACTTAAGTGATTAAAGTTTTGTATTTAGTTATATCTTCATATTTCACTATATTGTGTTTACCTAAATATGTCTAGATAAAAATTTAATGGTTTTAAAAATTAAGTTCTACACGGGTATTATTTCTTTAGTACTCTTTACTATGTGTTTAAGGGGCCAACACATACCTCAGTTGACCAACTTTACTATAAATGATTATAAAGCGGGTACCCAAAACTGGTCATTGACTCATAGTGACAATAAAAGCCTTTACTCAGCCAATAATCAAGGACTTCTAGTTTTTAATGGTCAGGCATGGTCATTATTTCCGATGGAAAATAAAAATCTAATTCGCTCCGTATATGCTGTAAAGGATAGAGTCTATTGTGGTAGTTTTGAAGATTTTGGATACTGGACATGGGATGAATGTGGTCAATACTAATATCATTCGCTAAAAAATCTTATACCCAAAGGAACTCTAGAAAATGAAGAGATTTGGCATATTACCCATTTTAATGAACTTATTTTTTTTCAATCTTTTGCCACTTTATTTATTTACGATGGCGAAAGAATAGAAAAACTGTCCTTACCTGGCAATATTATGTACTTACAAGTAGTAAGAGACGAAATATGGCTACCAGTTATAGAAAATGGAATTTATGTATTTGCAAATAAAAATTTTAAATTCATTAAAGGGTCAGAAATATTTTCTAATAAAATCATT
This sequence comes from Saprospiraceae bacterium, assembly GCA_036782555.1. Classification (GTDB taxonomy): domain Bacteria; phylum Bacteroidota; class Bacteroidia; order Chitinophagales; family Saprospiraceae; genus OLB9. Next base: position 2,389 of record DAIPYV010000130.1, on the reverse strand, counting down.
ACAGGTATAGTATCTTATGATATAATGGGCCGGAGTAAAACTCTAATCAGTACGCTCAAAGATGGTATTTTTATTTACGAAAATGGTGTTTTCCAATCCTGGAAAAATGAACTCCAAGAAAAGCTAAAAGATTATCAGATCAATAAATTTATAATATTGGCTTCTGGAGATGTTGTTGTTGGGACTATTAGGTCTGGGGTATTTGTTTTATCAAAAGAAGGAAACTTACGGCATAAGATAAGTTCTTTAAATGGACTACAAAATAACTCTATACTTTCATTAAAAGAAGATAAAGATGGAAGAATTTGGATAGGTTTAGATAAAGGGATTTCTAGTTTCCATCTCATAGATAGTTACAATACATTTGTTGACAATAATGCTTCACTAGGTGCCTTTTATTCAATAGTCAAGCATCAGGACAGGCTATATTATGGTACCAATCAGGGCGTGTTTTACTTAGATAATAAGACAGATAATGAAAAATTTCGTCTCATCGAAGGAACTCAAGGACAAGTATGGCATTTACATTCTATGGATGATGTCTTATGGTGTGGGCACAATGAAGGTACTTTTATCATTAGTGATTTAGGCACAAAAAAAATATCAGATATCACCGGTGGATGGTGTTTTGTGTTTTTAAGTGAAGATAAAAATATATTATTGCAAGGTAATTATACAGGCCTTGCTTTATTTTCAAAAACTTCAGCAGGGTGGAAATTATTACATAGAATAGAGAATTATGGTTCTCCGGTAAAAAAAATTATTCAAAAGTCAAAAAATCAATTTTGGGTGACAGGTCCATATACAGGTCTTGATCTCATAACTCTTGATGGTGACTTTAAACGAGTAGTCCATGTTAAGAACTATAGTGATAGGCTGGCAAATATTACGCATCTTCTTCCAGATATTAACTTTTGGCAAGAAAAACTCAGAGTATATGATGGGAAATTTCATATGGTTTATAATGTCATAAGAGATGAGTTCGAATGGGATCACATCTTGAATATGGAAGGAGATGATTTTCTATTTAGGCCCATTGATGACCTCAGTTTTGTAAAAATAAAAGAAGGCTATGTAGAAAGAGTACTCTTGAGGGATAAATCCATTAAAGCTTTGAGTGATCAAGAGAGAGTTTCCACATTATTGAATACTTTTAGAATAGATATCAACGCTAATCGTGACTATCATAATGTATGCATACTAAATGAAGGAGAGGTAGGTATATGTGCTGAAAATGGATACACTATCTTTAATGACTCTATCGTGTCCCAATATCAACTAAAACCTATTGAATTTTTAAGATTGGAAAGCCCTGACTTATCAGGATGTATTACATTTTCAGATAATATGCCTATCAACATTAAATATGAATTTAGGGATATGACAATTTTCTTTAAGGACCTAAATTATTTCCCTTTATCAGCATATTCTTATCGATGTTCGTCTATAGATAGCACATGGCGACCGTTATCAACACCTGGTCAAATTAGACTTGTTAATCTTCCATCGGGTCGTCATATTGTTGAGGTCAGAGTGGCTAATGATATTAGTAAGTTAAATTTATCGGTACTTAAGCCTTGGTATTTATCTTATTGGGCTTTTTTGATATATGGACTATTACTACTGCTTTCAATCTTTGCTGTTCAGCGCTATATTGATAGAGAGCTTAAAATGAAAAATCAAAAGCTAGAAGTAGAAAATCAGAGGATACTCAAAGAACGCATGATTCAGTTAGAAAATGATAGACTCATCAAGGAAAATATCACAAAAAACAAGGAATTGGCTAATGCAACACTTCAACTCATCAAAAAAAATGAAACTCTTCAAGAAATAAAATCTGAACTTTTAGATATTAGAAGGAAAGGTGACCATATGCTGTCTACTCAGGATTTTCAAATCATGGTCAAGCAAATCAATGATAATCTATCCCTACAAGAAGATAAAGAGCTTTTTAATGCTTCATTTGAAGAGGTACACGAGGATTTTATGAAAAAACTTAAGTCAGAATACCCAAGTCTCACCCAAGATGATTTACTTTTGGCATCCTATTTGCGAATGAATCTACCTACTAAAGATATTGCACCTCTCTTCAATCTTTCACTTCGTGGTCTTGAAAATAAACGATATAGATTACGTAAAAAAATGAATCTACCCTCAGATTTGAATTTGAATGAATTTTTTATCGATTATCTATAAAATTTTAGTTTCAATTCCAATCCAGTAAAACTGGACAAGTTATGGTGCGATTAAAAGGATCATTGGTCTTGTATGACTGTGATTTTAAGAAATATTTCAATTCCAATCCAGTAAAACTGGACAAGTTATGGTGCGATTAAAAGATGCCGTGCTGGCAGGCATAGATATCACCTATATCAATTTCAATTCCAAT
>DAIPYV010000129.1:0-9972 GCA_036782555.1 Saprospiraceae bacterium | reverse complement strand
GTAGAAGATCCAAATCAAAATCTTTATTATGTACTGCATGATGGAGATGAAAACACAATTGGCAACATTATCGCATTGACCACTCAAAATACTATCAATTGGGTGCCTACGATTGAGACCAATAGAACTTATTTCGTCACAGCTATTTTGAGTTCAGGTACAGATTTGACTATTGATTTTAGTGATCCTTGTATTGATATCTCAGAAGGCATCGCAGTAGTTTGGAATGATGGCCCCATTGTAGCTATAAATGGAGAAACTGAACTATGTTCTGTTGAGGAATTAAGTATCGAAATCCAAAGCAATGGCCCTTTCCCGTTTTCAATTATATTAACCAATGATAGAGGGACGACAACCAATGCTTTTGAAATAACCCGATCCAATCAGAGCATAACTTTACCCACAATATTGGGTGAGACGATATGGTCAATAGCTAATGTGACAAGTTCCTGTACTGGTACTTTTTCTGGTACTTTTATCAGTCGTGTAGCTGAGCCACAAAATGTAATTTTCAACACATCAGCTACTGTATGTAACAACAGGATTTTTGGTTCATCAATTGACCTCAATTCGCTTTTAGGAAGTCCAAACCTTGTAGGGATTTGGCTTTATCAAGGCAATGAAGTTGTGGATGGAATATTTGATTTTAATGGTTTTTTACCCAATAACTACACATTTACTTTTGATACCCGTGGGTTAGAAAACCCCTGCGAAGGCGATCTTTATACCACAAGTATAGAAGTGATAGAATGTCTTTGTCCCCAGGTGGTGCTGTCAGACAGTGTAGCCTTATGTTCCAATGAGGAAAGTTACAATTTATCGTTATTAGAAAACACAAACACAGTCGGCAATTGGTCCATTCTCAATCCCAACAATCATTCATTAGTACCCAACATCATTGAAAATAACTTATTTTTTGACAATAATGTTAATGGCATATTTCAATTGGTTTTCACTATCTCAGATGTAGTGCCTGATGAATGCGATAAAGAATTTGTTGTGATTTTGGAAATAGAAGGCGCCCTTTTCGCAGGTCGTTTGGCTCAAGAAAGCACAGCGTTTTGTGATAATTTAGCGGAAATAGTAGAGCTGAATACATTGATTGAAGCGGCTTCACCTAGCGGAAATTGGTTTGGACCCAATGGAATATTGGACAATTCTGAAATTTTAGTCAGTGCACTGAATATAGGAAGCAACAGCTTTATCTATCGAGTGCCAGCTGGTAATATTTGTCCTGGGGATGAAATAGAAGTGACCATCAATATTGTACCTTCGCCAGAATACATTATTGAAACGGAAGATCCTAAGTGTCCCGAAGAGAATTTTGGCAGCATCTCAATACTTCCCATAAATGATCCGAATTTAAGTGTTTTTCTAAATAGGAATCCTGTGTCAGATGTCAATTTGTCTATGTTGCCACCAGGAAGATACATCATTGAAGTATTCAATTTAGCTGGTTGCTCTGGAGGGGAAGAAATTATAGATATACTGCCAGCGCCGACCTATAGTACGGGTATAGGAGAAGATATAATAGTAACGATAAATACATCAGTAGTGTTAAAACTAGAGAGTGAAATACCGGACAGTTTGTTATTGAGTATTGAATGGCAAGATGCCAATGGAGTGTTTAACACAAGCGATAGAAGCGTTTTGTATTTAGTTGAAGGGCCAACAGAAATTAAGGTTATCATCACCACGATAGATGGATGTGTGTATGAAAGAATTTTAAAGATAAGTACGAGAATACCAGCAATAGTGATGCCCAACATATTCAATCCGAATGGAACAGGGACGAATACAACCTTTGGACCTGTAGGAGTAACAGGAGATATCTTGGTCAAAGAATTTAATATTTACGACAGGTGGGGCAATTTGGTACACAGTCAAAAAAATAAAAACATCAGTGATACTGATTTATTTTGGAATGGAAGATTTAATGGCGCAGACGTGACACCGGGAGTATTTGTTTATTATATGGCATTACAACAAGATATCAATACTATCCCAACTATCGTGAAAGGTGATGTGACAGTGGTGAGGTGATGAGTTAAGGTTTATATTTTTATGACATTCCAAACATAAGATATTCACAAAGAAATCAAGCATGTTGGGTATGTCATAAAAATATAATAATTCACATAGTCACTTCTAACTAAACTTTTCAGAGAAGGCTCCAACTAAAACTATTTCTAATAAGGCTTAACGTGCCCAGATATTATACTTCAATATGCAATAGATAGCCCTAAAACCATCTTTCCAATTGATTTTTTTACCCTCAGCATAGGTGCGTCCATAGTATGAAATACCCACTTCATAAATACGAATATTGGGATTTCTAGATATTTTAGCTGTCACTTCGGGTTCAAATCCAAACCTCTTTTCTTTGAGTTTGACATTTTTTATTATATCAGCTTTCCATAATTTGTAGCACGTCTCCATATCCGTCAGATTGAGATTAGTGAACGCATTAGATATAAAAGTCAAAACTTTATTGCCTATGGAATGCCAAAAAAACAATATCCTGTGAGGTTTTCCCCCCATAAATCTCGATCCATAAACTACATCAGCAAATCCGTCCAATATAGGTTGCAGGAGAACATTAAACTCTTCAGGATCATACTCTAAATCTGCATCTTGTATCACGACATAGTCACCTTTAGCCTCTCTGATGCCTGTGTGTAAAGCGGCACCTTTGCCTTGATTCACTGCATGTTTATAGTAAGATATCTCAGTATTAGGGTATTGAGACTTATATTCCATGACCTTTTGCTCAGTAGCGTCCTTTGATGCATCATTGACGACAATGATTTCTTTCTGAACTCCACCTATTAATTGAGTGGTCCTAATTTTCTCCAGAATGACCTGTATCGTTTTTTCTTCATTGTAAGCCGGAACGATAACCGAAAGTTTTTGCGACATATTTTATAATTGATAATATTAAATTCTTAAAAATGGATAATACATATTGAACAATAAGACTATCTTCTCGTTATTACTCATCTGTTTAAAACCATTTGTTTAATCACGATATTCCATGAAAATGGATCCTAAACAATTTTCATTTTTTAAAATAAAATCACAAAAGTATAAAAATGCAGTTTTATTCTTTAAAAATTAACAAAATAAAATCAGAAACTCCTGAAGCTAAGACCATATTTTTTGAAATTCCACCAGAATTAAAAAATATTTTCACATTCAGTGCGGGTCAATACCTCACATTAAAAACCCACGTCAATGGCGAAGAAATCAGACGATCCTACTCCATCTGTACATCACCAGACCAAGAAAATATAGGAGTTACAGTCAAATCTATTTTCAATGGCAAAATGAGTAACTATATCAACCAAAACGTTCTTGAAGGTAATCTTCTTGAAGTCATGCCACCTCAAGGTCTTTTTAAAGTCAAGCCTGATCACAGTTTGATGCGTCGGCACGTTTTTGTTGCCGCAGGAAGTGGTATCACGCCTGTAATGTCCATGATTCAAGTCCTACTTGAAGAAGAGCCCAAAAGTACTTGTCTTCTTATCTATGGTAATAGAAATGAAAATTCTATCATTTTCAAAGAAAGCCTTGAACAAATGAGCCAAAAATATGCAGGCCAATTGATAGTAGAGAATGTCTTAAGCCAACCTACAACTAAAAAAGATAGTGGTATTGCTGGATTTTTTGGCAAAAAGAGCATGGACTGGAAAGGTTATTCTGGACGTATCAATAAATCTATACTTGAAGAAATTTTCCAAAAACATTATATAGACTTGTCTAAATCCCTATTTTATCTTTGTGGACCCATGGAATTAATGACTCAAACTATGGAGTATCTATCAGAAAGAGGTGTGGATAAAAAATGTGTCTATAAAGAATCTTTTGGTACCAATCAGACAGAAAAGATTTCTAATGACTCCGTACCTGGGCAGGTCCATGTCCATCTTCATGGAGAAGACATTATATTAAATGTGTCATCAGACAAGACCATTTTAGATGCATTGATAGATTTAAAAAAGGACCCACCGTACTCTTGTACGAGCGGTGCATGTTCCACTTGCATGGCTAAAGTCACCAAAGGAAAGGTCACTATGGATGAATGTTTTGCATTAGAAGATGACGAAATTGAAGCTGGATATATTTTGACCTGTCAGGCTCATCCCACTACTGCAGATGTTGAAATCACATTCGATGTATAAACCATAACGAATAAGCTCATATTAGGCCAAAACTTTAAACCAAGCAAAGCGTAAATCCATAAAATGACAACTGTATTAGAATTAATAAACCATTTACACAGTATAGCGCCCAATCATCTACAAGAGGACTATGATAACTCTGGCTTAATAGTAGGAAAAGAAAGTGATATCATCACAGGCTGTTTGATTTGCCTCGATACCACCGAAGAAGTGATAGATGAATGTATCTCTTTGGGCTGCAACCTAGTAGTAGCACATCACCCCATCGTTTTTAGAGGGTTAAAAAGATTTAATGGAGATAATTATGTGCAACGAGTGGTCATGAAAGCTATAAAAAACGATATCTCAATATTTGCCATCCATACTAATCTGGATAATGTATACCTTTCTGGGGTCAATGCCATGATAGCGGATAACCTGGAACTTCTTGATACCAAAATTTTAGCACCTAAGCCCAATCTAATTCATGCCGAGAGTCCTGTTGGAGCTGGTATGATAGGCTCACTGCATAAACCTATGCCGACTGACGCGTTTTTTTCGTATATGGCCGACAAGCTAGAACTCAAAGTCGTCAAACACACACCCATAAACAAAGAACAAGTTCAAAAAATTGCGCTCTGTGGTGGCTCAGGAAGTTTCCTCATTTCGGCAGCCAAAAAAGCAAAGGCTGACGTGTATATTTCCGCTGATTTTAAGTATCATGAGTATTTTGATGCCGAAAATGAACTCATTATTGCGGATATTGGACATTTTGAAAGCGAAAAATACACAATTCAATTACTTTATAACCACATTATCAATAAATTTAGTACCTTTGCACCCCATTGTACAAACATTATTACTAATCCAATAAAATATTTTATAAAATAGTCTTATGGCAGCTGTAAAAGACCAAAGTATTGTAGAAAAATTGAAGGAGTTGTATTCTCTTCAACAGATTGACTCTAAAATAGACGAAATCTCCATCCTTAAAGGTGAGTTACCTATGGAAGTGAGTGACTTAGAAGACGAAATTTTAGGTCTTCAAACACGTCTATCTAAAGTTGAAAACTCACTTTCTGAAGTAGAAAATGAAATATTACGTCATAAAACCAATATCAAAGAGGCAGAGGCATTGATTGAAAGATACACAATGCAGTTGGACAATGTCAAAAACAATCGTGAATTTGACGCTTTGACTAAGGAAATTGAACTTCAAAAATTAGAAATCCAATTGTCTCAAAAGAAAATCAAGGATATTGGTGGGCTGAAGGAATCAAAGGAAATAGATATCGAAAAAATAAAAGATAAGCTTGGACAAAGAGAGAAAGATCTTGAGAATAAAAAAGTAGAACTTCAAAAAATCATAGAAAAGACTGAAAAAGAGGAAGTAAAACTTCTCAAAGAGTCTGACAAAGCTAGGAAAAAAATTGAAGATAGAATATTATTGTCTTATGACAAAATCAGAAAAACATACAGAAATGGCTTATCTGTAGCGACTGTTCAAAGAGGTGCGTGCGGTGGCTGTTTTAATAGCATCCCGCCTCAAATGCAAATTGAAATAAGCATGATGAAAAAAATCATTGCTTGCGAACATTGTGGTAGAGTTCTCATTGATGAAAATTTCCTCTTTAACGAAAATTAATTATTTTCTTAATACAACCATATTAAAACCAATTGATAAGAGAGAGCAAAAACATTACTTTATCGTCTGTTTTTCTCTCTTTTTTTATTTTAAAATTTTGGCTCAAACAAAAATTCCAATCAATACTTCTGAATTAAACGTTTAGAACATGGCTTACAATAATTTGTTATGAGCATATTTAAAAATGACATCCTCAACAAAAAATTTATCTTATTTTTTTCTTTTTGGGTATGTTTACCTTTAATTTCTTTATGTGCGTCTCATAAAGTACTCAAAATAACACCACAGATCACACAAGCTTATTACCAAGCTACTTCGCTGAGATTGGACGAAAGTCAAAAAACTCTACAGAATATCAGACAGCAAGACCCCAATAATGCAATGGTGTTTTACATCGAAAATTATATTGATTTTTTCACCGTTTTCATCAAAGAAGAAAAAAAAGACTATTTAAATCTACTCAAAAATATTGATAGACGTCTTGAAATCATTGCACAATCTGACCCATCATCACCCTATTATTTATTTTGTCAAGCTGAGATCATACTGCAGCTGGCTACTGTAAAACTAAAATTTGACGACAAAGTATCCGCAGCCAATGATGTATACCGCGCATATAGAATGCTACAAGAAAACAAACAGCTTTTTCCCAATTTTATGGAAAACAATAAAAGTCTTAGCATCATTCATGCCTTGGCAGATAGCTTACCGTCTTGGATAAGGCAACTCTTAGGCATCAAGGGCTCTATTGCACAAGCTACTACAGATATCAAACTGTTAGCTGACAAAGCCTATAAAGAAAATAACATGTTCAAAGATGAAATTGTAGCTATCTACAGCTATATACTCTTTTATGTCAATCATGAAAAGGAAGAGGCCTTGAGAATTTTTAATACCTATCAATGTAACCATAAAACTAATCCACTTATAGCATTTTTAAAAGCTACTTTCTCACAAAAACTGGGTAATACGCCCCAAGCCATCAAAATTTTGGATGAAAGACCTATAGGCGCGGCTTATTTAAACTTTTATTACCTTGATTATATTTATGGTAAATACAAACTATTCAACCTCGAAAAAGACGCCGATAAACATATCAATGTGTTTTTAACCCACTTTAAAGGTAGACACTATATCAAAGAAGCACATCAAAAAATGGCCTGGTACCACTTAGTTATAAAAAATAATAAATCCGACTACCGTAAGTATATGCAAATGGTCGAAAAAAAGGGTTTTGCTCTCATCGACGAAGACAAACAAGCTCTTAAAGAAGCTAAAAATAAAAATCCCATCGATGCCATTTTACTTAAAGCTCGCTTACTCTATGATGGAGGCTTTTTAACTAAAGCCCAAAATCTGTTGCTCACTAACTCCAATCGATACACTTCAAACCTCAATCACGATGGAGAATATTACTATAGGATGGGACGCATCTCAGATGACCTTAAAAACTATAAAGTAGCTCTAAATTACTATGATGTCACCCTCAAAAAATCAGATCCTAATAAGTACTTTGCATGTAGCGCTGCCCTATACGCTGCTATGATCCACGAGCAAAACAAGCACTTGAAATCAGCCGAAGAATATTATAACAAATGTCTATCTCTCAACCCATCTGAATATGCTACTAGTCTGCACCAAAAAGCCAAAACTGGCCTGCAAAGAATACGATAAAATACACGATGATCGTCTATATCCGCTTTAAATTTCCAAGGTAGTCTCGCCGACATCGTATAAAAAAAGCACACATTGAGTTGCTTTGTCGTTAGAGCTTACATCGGATCAAGAAACTCTTTATATTTTCACTCTTCCAAAAAAAGTAATCTATTTTTTCGCAAAATGCTGTGAAAATTATCTCCGGATATAAACTCACCACCCAAACTCTTAAGATAGTCATTGGGCTGTTGACAATCTATCAGCACATAGCCTTCGGCATGTAACTTATTTGCCAAGGATATAAAACCAAACTTGGAGGCATTGCTCTTGAGACTAAACATAGATTCACCAAAAAATACTTTTCCTATATTTACCCCATAAAGACCTCCCACCAAATCATCATTTTCCCAAACTTCCACCGATGTGGCATATCCGTTATAGTGTAAATTAATATATGACTCAATGATTTCGTCTGTTATCCATGTACCAGATTGTCCCAAACGAGGCGTATAACGACAAAACTGTATGATATCCTCAAAATACTCATTATAAGTCACACGGTATTTTTCATTATTAAAATAGGTACGCATACTTTTAGCTACCTTGACCTTTTCTGGAAAAATAACAAATCTCGGTACAGGACACCACCAAATGATAGGGTCTCCTTCATTATACCAAGGGAAAATACCATAATTGTACGCCAGAAGTAATCTATCCATAGATAAATCTCCCTGAATTCCTAAAACACCTTCACCTCTTACAGTCATAGGGTGTGGAAAAAACAAAGAATTGATAAATTTATAATTCATGTTTGTAATAAAAAAAAGTGATTCCAGTTTATTTAAAACCACTTCAGCCCTTATATTTTACTTATTAACATGATAAACGAAAGGCAAAACCTCTCTCTTAATCCTCAACAAACGTCTCAATAATCGCCGAAAGACCTCTGTCCACCAAAGCATCTTTCATGGGTTTTACTTTATCATATGAATCGGTTTTTACTACAGCTTTTCCCTTAAAATGTACCAAAATAGACAATTGTTCAGCTTGTTCTTGTGTATGTTCGCATACTTCCATAAAGCATTTAATAACCCAATCGAAGGTATTAAAATCATCATTATAGACCAAAAGTTGAGCACGCTCAGTCGGAGTAGAAACATCTTCAGTCAATACATCTTCTAATTCTTCGTATTTAATCGACATATCTTGGCTTAATATTTTTAATCAGTTATCTCTTACAATATGTTAAAGAGATTTCAATGTTTCATTGATAGCCGCAAAGTTAGGAAGTTCTCCAGCATTTTCCAAAACTTCTGCATATCTTATTACACCATTTTTATCCACAACGAAGGCTGACCGCTTAGAAACACCTTTCATTCCTAATACAAACTCATCATACAACGCACCATAAGATGCTGAAACTTCTTTGTTCCAATCTGACAACATAGGAAAATTATATCCTTGCTCTTGTTTAAACTTGTCCAATGTAAAAAGAGAATCGACAGAAATAGCCAAAACCTCAGAATCTAAAGCATCATAATCCGCCTTTGAATCTCTAATTGAACATAACTCTGTGGTGCAAACTCCTGTAAAAGCCAAAGGAAAAAACAAAACTACAACATTTTTGCCTTTGTAATCACTCAAAGAAACATCGCTTTTTTCACTTGATTTTAGAGTAAAATCTGGAGCCGTACTTCCTACTGTTAAACTCATATTTTATTTTTATTGGTTTTTAGAAAAATATTATAACTTGATTACTAACGTCAAAAAACTAAAACTGTTTAGTAATCTGACATAATCAGGTCTTAATTGAACCAATCCATGCAAAAAATAATAACAACAATAGTTGTAAGATTAAATATATGATATAAATAAAGATAGACTTTATTATTACAATAATTTTTGAAGACCTGTCAAAAAACCTTATGTAAATATTCAATATATAAGTTGTATTAAAACCAAAACATACTAAAACTATAATATCTTCTCTAAAAAATATTTGTAAAAAGATACCAAAGATATATGCCAAAGTTTGAATGCCCGTAATATAAGAATTGAGTACAATGATTTCAAAATAATTATACTTACTGTGTCTAAAAAACAGAAATGTTGATAATGAAAATATAGGAACGAGCATTAAATTTGTAAATGCGAAATTATCAATACACCATTTGACAACATGGCTGAGGCTTTCAGAAATTCTATCAGGTTCATCATTTTCAAAACCAGTTTTCAACCCTAAAAGAAAATCTCCCAAAAAAGTTTCAGAACCTACCCACTTGGCCATGACAAAATAAACTGTGGAAAGTAAAAACACAAAAGCGATGGGCTTGAAATAAGGCTTTCTTTTCCCTTCAAGATAATTTTTTATGGCTGTATTCGGCCTTATTAAAAGTTCAATTATAGTAAATAAAAATCCTTTTTGAATTTGAAACACACTGGCTACAAACTCCGACAGAAAAGTATTATAATTGATACGGCCTACATTTGCACTTTGCCCACAATTCTGGC
>DAIPYV010000128.1:0-10045 GCA_036782555.1 Saprospiraceae bacterium | reverse complement strand
GCGATAGCTCCGTTTCACTTCGGTCAGGAGCCATCTTTATGGCTCCAACAACCTCGTTCACTTAGCGGTGCTACGCTTTTCGAATATAAATAGCTGATTTATTGCATTTTAGCTTCTCATAACAAAGTTCTAATGCATAATGCGGGTTAAAAGACCTATTAGAATTTAAGTTATGTTTAGATTTGACAAGATGTCTCTAAACGATTGAGGCACAAAAATATAAAATTAATTTTTTCGGCATAATTTTGGATGTAGTTTCTTATAGAAAACAGACAAAATAATGAAGTCATGACCAAATTCCTTTCAAGTATCATTTTCTTTATCGCGATTGTGCAACTGTACTCACAAGCTAAAACTTTGGAATGGCACTATAGACTAGGTGGTACAGGTACAGACTACGGCGTCTCTACTGCTAAGGATTCTAACGATAATATTTATGATGTGGGTGTATTTAATGGTACAGCCTCTATAGTATTTAATGTTTCATTTACCTCTCGCGGAGGAGATGATATATTGATCAGAAAGAGCACTTCCTTAGGAATAAGACAGTGGGTCAAACAATTGGGGAGTACAGGGTCGGACATAGTGACAAGCATAGGTGTGGATATGTCCGAAAATATATATGTGATAGGCACATATACAGATTCTTTGTACTTAGACGACCAATTTTTACTAACAGGCCAAAATGGTAGTATTTCTTCATTCATTTTAAAATTAAGTAGTGCTGGTACAATGCTATGGGTCAGACCCATACATTCGACAACATTAGTAGAGCTCAAACACTTAATGGTCGATTCCGCGGATGAATTAGTGATTTCGGGAACTTTTGAAGGTACGGCTACACTAAATGATACACTATCTATAGATAGCCAAGGAGGTAGAGATGTGATGTTACTTAAAGTCAATGGATTATCAGGAGATATTATCTACCATAAACATATTGGTAGTCCCGACCAAGAATTTGTGCACCAACATGCGCGTGACAATCAAAACAATATCTACCTTATAGGCAACTTTAGATCATTGATAGATTTAAATCCGGGTCCTGGAAGTTTTTTGGCCAATTCAAATGGTCAGACTGACATATTTTTAATTAAACTCAATACCATGGGTGAATTTTTGTGGGCACGTACTTTCGGTGGCATTGGTGTTGATGATGGACACAGCCTGGCAATTGACGCGGATAGAAATGTAGTTATTACAGGAAGATTTTCAGAAATAATATCTTTCGGTAGTTTCGAATATGTACTCCAGTCCAATGGAGGTACGGATATTTTTCTGACCAAACTCAACGAAAATGGCCAAACTCAGTGGACCAGGAAAATTGGTGGTGCTCAAAACGATCAAGGAAGTGTTGTGAAAATAGGCCCAAGAAATATTATTTATTTGGGCGGTTTATTTAGACAAACAGTTGACTTTAATCCTAGAGTTCAGTTTAGTAATAATAGTACATCTTTCGGAGGCGCAGATGGTTTCATTAGTTTATATAATTATGACGGTACTTACAATGAACATTTTACTTTCGGAGGCCAAGCCAATGATTTTGTCTCTGATTTTGTGATCAGAAACAATGGAGAAATAATTTCTACAGGTGGATTCAGCTCTATTGTTGATTTTGACCCATCATCTGGAATAGTCAATATTTTTTCGAGTGGTGGATTAGATGGTTTTCTTTGGAGTGTGTTCGTTTGTGTCAATCCTTACCTGAAATCCATACGCGTAGAAAAAGATATGCTGTGCTTTGGAGAAAGAGTGATTATAGAGATTGAAGAAGGTTATCTTAATAATGCTACACAATGGTCCTGGCAAAGGGATAGCTGTGATAATATTACTTTTGCTAGTGGAGACCTGCTCGAAGTCAACGTGCCTCGCAATACCACATTTTATGTCAAAGGTTTTGGAGGTTGTATTTCCAATGATTCTTGTAGTGCCATTCCTATCACTGTATTTAAAGATTCTCTCAATTACCAATATGTAAAACTATGTGAAGGAGACTCCATCGTAATAGGTAATAATGTATATCGGTCACAAGGCCTTTTCATTGATTCTTTGATGTCAGTTTCCGGTTGTGACAGCGTGGTGGTGTTAGAAATAGAGGTTTTTCCACAATATTTTTCTTCTGGCTCGCAATCTATTTGTAATGGTGACACTCTTCGGGTGGGAAATAGCATATATACTCTCCCAGGAACGTATACTAATATATTCCAAACGATAGATGGATGCGACTCTACTATAGTAACACAACTCAACGTACTACCCTCTCGTATCTCTTCAGCTGAAGCTAGATTGTGTAAGGGTGACTCTGTTTTGGTCGGCTCAGAGTTTTATTTTAGATCAGGAACTTATATACAAACGTCAATCAATGTATTTGGGTGTAATGATCAACTGGTAGTGACAATCCAAGAAATAGAAACCGAATTTGAACAGTTTGTAACTTTGTGTGGTGGAGATAGTCTGCGTGTAGGTAATTCCGTTTATAAAGTAGCTGGTGTTTTCCAAGACAAACTTATATCCACTTTAGGCTGTGATAGTATCATAAATTCTTTTATTAGTGTAGTTCCCCCTTCAGTTACTCGTCAAGATATTCAATTGTGTTTTGGAGATAGTATTGTAGTAGGAGAAAAAATATACCGTCAAACTGGATTTTTCTTAGACACCTTAGTCAATGCTGGCGGATGCGATAGTATCATTGAAACTAGTCTGAGGGTATTCGATTTAGTGCCTAAAATAGAATTTAAATTAAAAATATGCGAAGGGGATTCCATTGTAGTAGGTAGTAATTTTTATAAAAAAACTGGTTTCTATATAGATACTTTAATGAATGTGAATGGGTGTGACTCTATCATTGAAACCGAACTCAATGTAATCCCAAGAATAGTCATGATTGTAGATAGTATTTGTATGGGAGATTTTTTTGCAATAGATACTTTTTTAATCTCTGAAACAGGAGTATATAGTTTTGACTACAAAAATGAATTGGGCTGTGATAGTACCTTATTACTCAACCTTGTAGTGTTGCCCAATAAAATATTAGAACAAGACATTTTATTCTGTAAAGGAGACTCCATTGATTTGGGTTTTCGACTCATAACAGATTTGGGTATATATCGAGATACTTTTAGCACAATCTTTGGTTGTGATAGCGTGGTAGTGACTCATGTCAGATCCAATAACAAAACAAAAGAATTAAACTACAAAATATGCCAAGGAAGTACCATTGATATCAACGGTGTATTATACGACAGGGAAGGCATATTTACAGATACCATTGTTTTATCAAATAATTGTGATAGCGTACTTAATATCAAAATAGAATATTGGCCTACAAACTCTATAGATACCGTATTCAGAATCTGTAGAGGTCAACAAGTACAAATAGGTGGTAATATCTACGTGGATGCTGGAAATTATTCAGTATCGATACAAGACGTCAATGGTTGTGATAGTACCATAAATTTCCAATTAGAAGTCATATCATTTCTACCTTCATTTACTAATAGATTGGATACTCTTGTTGCGCTAGTTGTTCCTGGAGTTATTTATCAATGGTACCGGTGCATGAACGGTGGTTTAGTCCCGATATTAGGTGCTTCCGGTTCTGAATTTATCATATCATCTTCAGGAGAATATGCATTAGCTGTAACTTACCTAGGATGTACTTACTTTACGGACTGTATCCCAATAATAAAAAGCAAAACTGATGAAATATTTTTAGACAAAATATCTATTTATCCTAATCCTACCGCTCAAGTATTGAATATTGGAGGAATAGAAAACATAGTCTATCTTGCCATTTACCGATCAAATGGCCATAAAATATTTGACGCTATCCCTACTCTTGCCGCATTAGAATTATCCACTGAAAGCTGGCCGTCCGGAGTGTACTTCATACAGTTATATGGTAAACACGGTCAATACAGAACAGAAAAAATAATTAAAATAGATAGGTAAATGCTATCATAAAGAAGAACGATCTGACTATTAAACTCAAGTCGTTCTTCCTTATTGAGTCTTGTTTTTGAGGTTATGTTTAATTTCTAACTATTTTTTCTGTGGTTATATGATTGTCCTCCCATTGGATTTGGACAAAATATACACCAGGATTTGTATCCCAATGTACCTCATTACCTGATTGGAGATAATTAATTTCAGAGCCAACAGCATTAAAAATCTTTAATATTTTGGCATTCTCCTCAGTTACATAAAAGAAATTATTAGTAGGATTGGGAGATAATTTTCTATCTTTTGTAAATTTGTCTTTATTAAACACTTTTATATTTTGTGTTCTGTACCCATCTAATAATATTTTTGAACCATCTCGAAAAACAGGTTCATCATCTGTATTTTCTGACACACCAATCTCCAAAATAGATGTATTGGATTCTAATCTAATATCTTGGGGCACCACCACGCGAAGGACATTATCGTTATCAATATAAGCCGACAATGTATTCACCTCAAAGTAAGGAGATAAAACAGATATCCATGAGTCTGGCAACTGTATTTCTAGCTGTAATCCCTTAATCTCACTATCATCTTGTACATGATAGGAAAATGTAGAATTTTCAAACTTTTTATCCCATAAATTTTGATGACGCGGCTGTGTAGTAACAGTATTAGCATCAGTAATATCACCTAGATAGACAGCTCTAAAGTGAAGGGGCCCTTTGGCTTCCTTAAGTATGACTTTATCTCCGAGATGATTAAGCATTTCTGGACTTGCCATATCCTTCATCTCACTAATGTACAACCATGAGTTATCTTTATCAAATCTTTGTGGGTACATAATTTTGTCTCGAAGCACCATCAGATCTCGCGACCTAATCTTACTGTCACCATCTAAGTCAGAAGCTACAAACTGATAATTTTGAAAAGAAGTCAGCCCCAATAAATAATCCTGTAACATTCTCAAGTCAGCTATGTCTACCGTCCTAGCTGATAATTCAGTGTGGAGGGGCTCAATGATATTTTCCCTATAGATGGCCGTGTTTTCAAAAGTAAAAGTACCGTCATCACGAGAAGTAGCGTATGTTATATTGTCGTAATCCCCATTCACAGTCATCATAAACCGTGCATTAGAGACAGGAGTTCCATTAGACTCTAATATTTGTCCTTTTAATGAGGCTTTATTTCCACATGAGCCATTATCAAAAGCTAGAACAATGACATCGGCCTCTGCTTGATTGCCATCCATATCTGTCACGAAAATAGTAAAGAAATTGAAACCAGCAGTATTACAATCTATAGTTCTGATGGTATCATTGACATTAGAAGAAAAAGAATATCTAAGAAATCTCGATTGAGAACAGTTATCAAATGATCCCAAATTAAAAATCCGGGCGGGAATCATTAAGTCCATTTGTCGCGCATCAAATGCTGTTGATAAGATCGAATGCAAATAAGGCGTAGGCTTCTTATCATCTCTAAGAAACACTGTTTGAGTACAAGAACTCACATTCCCACATAAGTCCTGAACCAGCCACGTCACCTTATGCATCCCGCGTCTGACAGGCCAAGGTAGAGTGATGATTACATCTTGATTTGAACGTACCGGCGGCAAGACAAAATCAGGATTTGTTTCGTTATGACCAAATGTGTATTCTACTGAACCGTCAGCCCATAAGTCTACCTCTGCACGCCACAAGAGTGTTTGATTGCCACACGGTGACAGGTCTATTGCTCTATTTGAAACAGAAAACGTCCCTTCGCAGCCTTTATCAGTACCTAAAGTGATAGTTTTACAGTTTTGGATCACAGGGACTGACCTATCTACAACTTTTATAAGCTGAGTATGAGACCAAATACCTACTGTGCCACCAGGAATGTACGTACACCAATTAATAACTGTCCAATTCCTTAATATTTTATAACATGATTCACCATCCGCTTCAAAGACAATATCTTGTTTACTTATCCCTATAATATCACAAGGACTCGTGCTATGCCAAGTTGGGTTTTCTGTTTGTATAGCTTCTCTACATTCGTATTCTCTATCGGCTGGAAAGTCTACTGTGACTGTACCTGGTATGTAATTGATGACTATATTTTGAGCGCAAGAAAATTCCCCCGGATCTAATTGTCCATTTCCATTCAAGTCAAGGTACCAAGTTCTTACTATTGAACCTGCATTACATTGAGTATGCGTCCTTTGGTCGCTATACCTTAATTGGCCAGACGCATTATATACTGTAGGTCTACCTATCATGTTTAAATTATGTGGATCCATAGTGCAGTCAATGGTAATATCCGCTGGACATATTAAGGAAGCCTGTAGTCCTAAGCTCAAAAAGATTCCTAATAGAAGGAAAAAATACTTACTGTTCATTTTTTAGTTTTTTAATGATTAAATTCAAAGATTATAACATAATACAAAGAATGTTTTTCACATTTTTTCTTGACTTATTAATATTTTATTTAAGGCATTTATTTTTTGTGAATAACAACACAGTACAAAGAATATGGCACAAATTTATATATTAACCATTAAAAATCAAAATTTATCTAATATTTTTTTGTCAAATATATAAAATATACTAATTTTGGTACAAATTTGATAAAAATGGTATTAAACTATAAATTGATGATGACAATTAAATCCTTGACTTTATTACTTTATTTCATTTTCATAACGTACTCATTGACCTACGCGCAATGTGTGATATCTAATGTTCAACTCGCGGCGTTACCTTGTGACTATAACGGACAATTTAATTTAGAAATAGACTTTAATACAAGTGCTGTTCAGGACTCTTTTGAAATAATGGGGAATGGTAAGCATTATGGAAAATTTTCTTACGCTAATTTACCTATTCAAATCGGTCCTTTAATAGCTGATTGTGTAACCGGGTATGGATTTCTAATTAAAGATAGCACTGTTCCTAATTGTGAAACATTCCAACCTTATGGCGTCAAATGTTGTGAAGATTTTTGTTTTGTTGATTTTAAAGAAGTCAAATATCAATCGTGTACTAGTAATCTTTTTGACTTATCCATAGATATCAATTCATTTCCACTCATAGATTCTTTTGTTTTAATAAAAGATTCACAACCTCTGGGTCAATATTCAAAAAATGATTTTCCGTTGACCCTATCAAATTTATCTAGAAATAACTATTCAGAAGAATACAATTTAATCCTATGCGATGCCAAAAATAAGAATTGTTGTGATACCATAAGGATGTCTCCTGCTTGTACTTGTGATATTAATAATTTTAATTACCAAATCACGGAATGCAATGAATTAGACAGCACATTTACTATTTTAATAGATTTTGAATCCCAATTCACATCCGAGAGTTTTAGAATTGGGGGCAACAGGCGAAATTATGGTCAATTTGAGTATACAGATTTACCTATAAGACTTGATAATCTTAAATCAAAAACAGGATTGGACTATGAGTTTATAATAATAGATTCTCAAAATGCATTTTGCTTTAATGCATTGGAGTTAGGCAATATCGATTCATGTCAATTCAACTGCCAAATTGGTATAAAGGATATTCAATTTTATGGCTGTCATGATGATAGTATCTTTGTCAGGCTCGAGATTGATAATCAAAATGGGAGTATTGAAGGCATAGATCTTAAACGTGGACAAACTGTCTTATTTTCATCAAAAAAGACAAAAAAAGACATATATCATTTTGGTCCTATTGCGACGTCTTGCAACTCTGATGTAGCCTATTCATTGATTAATAAAACCCTAGCGGCTTGTGCTGCGCAATTTATCATACCCGCTAGGGCATGCTGTGGTGATACCACTTGTACCCTATCCAACATTGTGATAGAGGAAAAATGCAGTGAAGAAGGTATACACTTCCTTATACTAAATTTTAGAAATAAAAATTCAGGTCCAAAATTTGCACTTTTTATCGGCGGGAAAGAAATAGGCTCTTATAACTACACACAACTTCCTCTTAAACTGCTCAATATACCTCAACAAAATGAACTACTCATAGAAATTAGGGACACTGAAAATAATCAATGCCATTTAGATACTTTGTTTGCTACTCAATGTATGCTGGCTCATCCCTGTGATTTAAAATCATGGTCCATCAAGTCTCAAGAATGCGAAGATGATGCGTTTTATATGGATATTCGTTTTGACTTCTCAGGAGACATCAATTCTACTTTTGTCATTGAAGTCGATGATTATTACACAGACACGCTACTTTTCGATCAACAGCCATGGTCTATAGGTCCTTTTGACGCCAATTGTAAATCTCCATTTCACATAAGATTGAGCCATCTTGATATTAATTGTGTTTTTGATACACTTGTCTTTATTATGACATGTTGTAAAGACAGTTGCTCTCTATCAAACTTAAAAATCGAAGAGTATTGCGGTGATGAAAATATAGATAGTATTAGACTAAATTTTAATCATAATAGAGTCGATGGAAGATTTAAAGTAGTCATCAATAATGAAGAAGTGCGTGAATTTAGATATGAAGACTTACCTATTTTAATAACAGATTTGGATGCAGCAGACACTTTAGCCATAACCGTATTTGACTCACAGATCACAGATTGTACATTGATGAAAAAATGGATATCAAAATGTAAGGGAAATCAAGAACAATGTAAAATATTCCATGTAGAGCATGAAGTAATACTATGTGATAGTATCAATTATAACGAGCTGAGACTCGATTTTGAATATGCAATGGTCAGTGATAGCTTTTTAATAATCAACAAGGATATCGTGATAGGTCAATGGAGTTATGATGAATTACCCATTTATCTTAAAAATTTAGCCAATAATGCTGAATACGATATGTCCATAATTGATTTAATGGACGTGGACTGTACCGCAGCATTTTCATTTTCAACATATGACTGTACAACCACTACAAAAAACACGACTGAAACACGACCCAAAGTATGGTCAGCTAATAAGACAGTATATGTAACGTCCTCTAATGAACTAGCTTCTATAAGCCTAATAACACAAATGGGTATTCCTATTTTATTTGTCACTCTTAATGATACACAAGCCATCATTAATGCTCATGAGCTACCACATGGTATTTACTTTGTAAAAGTTGAAACTAATAAAAACGTCTTTTTGTACAAAGTGATATTATAAAATCAATACTAGTTCACTAATTAAATAATCTAAGAAAATTGGTAGAAAAAGTTCTGATATATAAAATAAAAAAGCCCTTAGAAAAAATCTAAAGGCTACACAAATTTTTAAAAATTGTTGTATATTTTTAAATTAAGCTCGCAATTTTTGCCTCTAAAGCTGCCTTAGTTGATACGCCTACCTGCTTGTCCACTACTTCACCATCTTTGATAAACAATATCGTAGGTATGCTTCTTATTCCGTACTTCATAGAGATTTCAGGGTTTTCATCCACATTGACTTTACCTATGACAGCTTTGCCTTCATAAGTTCCGCTCAATTCATCTATTATGGGTCCTATTAGTCTACAAGGACCACACCATTCTGCCCAAAAATCTACCACTGCAACACCTCCTGAAAGTGCTGACTCCTGAAAATTACTATCTGTAAAATGAAATGCCATTATATCTTTTTGTTTTATATTGATTAATTAAGAAATTACGAAACAGTAACGTCTTTTTTTTTATTATGTTTCTATTATAAAGACAAAAAAATCATAATGATTTCTTAAAAAAAGAAAACTGAAGAAATTTTCATAAAAATTAAATGTCAAATCTTACGATTTCACCTTACATGTATTGATACCAAATAAAGTATAAAGCGGACAAAAATTAATCATGCTTGTCAGAGCAAAAATAATCGCTAAAGCACCTAATACAATGGCAAGGGTACCAGTGATCATATTGAAATAATAAAGCAAGGCTACTAATACAGCTACTGATAATCGCACCAATTTGTCGATGTTTCCCATATTTTTGGTCATAATAAAATATTTATGTGGTTAAACAATGTCACAAATGTAACTAATAATTTTTAAAATTTGATGAAAATAAAAATCATACTATAAGTTTTTACAAGAAAAATTATAAATACAAAAACATTGAATCATTTTTTAATCACTCTTCCGATTATTTAAAG
>DAIPYV010000127.1:0-10180 GCA_036782555.1 Saprospiraceae bacterium | reverse complement strand
TTCCGAATATCTGCGTTAAAAATACTCGCCGTAGCTACGGCTATGACTGTGTTTTTTGACTTGATCTTCAAAAAAATAATTCCCATTTTAATTTAACTTATTATCTGGTCAGAGCACTAGATGCCCTATACCCAATGACGTGCTCAAAAGAAAAACCAACTTAGGCTGGAAAACTACACTATCATTCACTACTCCTAATTATCGTATAGACTAAAGTGGTTTTGAACGTGATTTTAGAAATTATGGAAGATACAACCCTTCGGACTACTTTAACCCAAATAAGTCAATAGGAACTTTTTTCTAATGGCGGCTATTAGAAAAAACACTTGATTTTATTGGAGTTAAAGACTAACTTTGCCACAAAAATATAAAGTAAGAAAAACATATATGGATTTTAAAATTAATTTTACAGACAGGGAACTGAGTTCTTGGGGTGGAATGGAGTTGATGAGGCGATTATTGGTCAAGACAGGAATACTTGATTTTATAAAAGGTATGGAAAATTTACCAACACAAGGTTCAAATAGAGGGTATAGTCCTGTACAATTGATATGTAGCTTTTGGGTAAGTATATGGTGCGGAGGCAATAGGTACACTCATTTGGAAATATTGAGACATGACAATGTATTAAAGAAGCTATTTGGATGGAAACAAATGGCTAGCTATAAGGCTTATATGAGATATTTTGATAAGTTCAGTTTAGCAACTAATCAAAAAGTGTTTCAGGAGCTATATCGATGGTTTTTTCAACAACTAAAATTCGATAATTATACCTTAGATTTTGACTCTACGATTATGACTAGATATGAAGAGCAGCAAGGAGCAAAAAAGGGCTACAATCCTACAAAAAAAGGAAGAAATTCGCATCATCCCCTTATGGCTTTTGTTTCAGAATGTAGAATGATAGCCAATCTATGGATGCGATCAGGAAATACAGGGGCGGCATCAAATTTTGAAGGCTTTTTATTAGATACATTAGATAAATTAAAAGATAAAACAGTAGGATTAATAAGGATGGATAGTGGTTTTTTCAACACATCCATTTTAGACTTATTGGAATCAAAATCACTAAACTATATCATAGCCGTACGATTTTATTCTACGGTTCAAAGTGCAATTTCCTACCACAAAACATGGCTTAATATTGCCAAAGGAATAGATATTACTGAAATAGACTATCAGGCGATAGATTGGAATAAGCCAAGGAGGATAATAGTAGTAAGACAAAGTAAAGAAGACCGCCCAAAGGCAACGGGAAAACAACTTTCTCTATTTGAAGATAATATAGAATTAGGGAAGTACAGATATAGTGCTTACATAACCAATCTGACACTTCCGCCAAAAGTAGTGTGGGATTCCTACAAAGGTAGAGCAGATAGTGAGAACAGAATCAAGGAATTAAAAGAAGATTTTGGATTAGACAGCTTTGCTACAAACAATTTCTTCGCACTAGAAGCTACATTGAATTTTATAATGATGGCATATAATCTTATGAGTTTATTCAAACAAGCCATAGTTCAAAACAAGGAGCAAAACCAATTGAAAACATTAAGATATAAACTATTTGCTAAGTCATCCTATATTACAAAAAATGGAAATCAAAGAATCCTAAATTTGGCAATTGCAATAAAAAATAGAAAATGGTGGGAAGGCCTATTCGGCAAATATGATGACATCGTTTTCCCTTATCATTTTCCTACATAATTTTCTAATGACTTATTTGGGTTTAAGCCAAATAGTGCATTTGTACTTCGATATGAGTAGTTAAAATGAATAATGCAGGTTTAATAAATTCTACCATTGACTATTTTTCACCATTATCATTTGTCCAGCGATACTGACGGCTATTTCGTAGGTCGTTTGACTGTGTATAGGTAGTCCAATAGGCGTGTAAATGCTGTCAAAATATTCCATATCAAAACCTTCACCCAAAAGTTTGTCCCTCATAGTTTTGATTTTTTGTGCACTTCCCATCATACCTAAATATTTAAATTTTCTACCAAAAATACTCCGTAAAATCTCCTCATCCGTCCTATAACCAAAGGATATGAGTATCACATAAATTTGCTCCTCATCGGGAATAAAATCAGTACTTTGGGCATAATTGATGACTGTTTTATTGTGTGCGATAGTGATAGCCTCCATTGTATTCAGGTCAGCTCTATCATCAAATACATGAAGTTCAAAATCCAATTTAGACAAGACATCACACAAGGCCAATGACACATGTCCACCGCCAAAAATGTATGCTTTTGCACATTCGGATATAGACTGGCAAAATGTCCATTTTTCTGTTTTATATTCAATAAAAGATTCCGTTTTTTGTGACGACCCCAATAAATCTTTTTCAGTATAAATTACGTATTTTGAGCTCAAAACCTGCTCTATTGTCATTAAATCATTTGAGTCCAAGTAATAAAACGCCACAGTTTGTTCTCCACTACATATCATACCTGATCTGTCTTTACTTATATCTGCTTGGTGGATTTGTCTTTTCTGAAATGGAATAAACTTACCTGCAGATAATTTGTCCCTACAGAGTTCTACCAACTTATGTTCCATGATACCTCCACCTATGGTACCGTGCATATCATCTAGAGTGACGTACATCAGAAAACCTGTCCGACCTGGACTTTCTCCGGTGCTTTGAGTGACCACCATTAAAGCTAAAGGCTTCTCAATCGTGAGTTCACATCGCAATTTTTGATAGAAGTCTTTGACCATATCTTAATATATTTTGAAGGCAAAGATAATAAAATTTTATTTTTGATAAAGATAATAAACCATAGTGCAAGTATAACAAATTGCATTATTTAACTATTTTGTTTTTTTTCCAGTGTATAATTTAAGAAAAATACCATTATTTATTTAAATATTACCTCAAGCCCTGCGTTGCATTCCAGGGGAATAGGTGTTATGAAAAATGGCTTTTACTTTTTTTCTACAGCAAAAAAAAGTAAACAAAAAATGCCGCCGCTGTTTTGTCTTATTTACGCTTAAATGTCATCTTCTCGACGGAAACAAAAAAAACTCGCCTTAGTCTCCCGCACTTTGATTTTAATAGCCAATTATTTTAGATTTTTTCATTGATCAATCCTTTCTTTTGGCTCATACAGTTTTTTGTTTGTACCGTCTTCAGTGACTTTTAAGCTAAAGACAAAAAGGCGGAAATAACTGTCTTTCGAAAAATACTGCAGACTTATTATTAAATTTTTATTTTTGATAAAGATAAAAAGCCATAGCCCCAATACCAAAAACAACGACATCCCAATTATCTGCTACAAAAGATGATGACCCAAAAGGAAATAAGACTTCTGTGATAAATCCGACACATAATGTCATCAAAATAAGATATGAGATAGATAACTTTTCCAAGGGTTTATTTTTAGAGAATAGTCGTCTTTCCCATAGATATAGCCATGGAAGAATCACTCCCAAGGCAAACATATCGTAGTAATTATCCAATATGGGGATATGGATTTCCATTATCTTTTGTAGAAACTGATGACCTACAAAGCCTATAAAGATTGTCAAAACAAAAAGATTTAACGGGCATTCGAAAAAATTAAATACCTTGCCCATAAACAACTATTAAAGTGAGGCAAAAAAAGCTATCAAAAGCACTAAAATAATAACAGGTGACAGCAATAGAGTAATAAGACCCACTATGACCTTACCTATCATTTTTATGACGACCATAAATAAAGAGTCATCGGGATGAGATGTGAAAAACTCCAAACTCTTACCGATGTACTCCCACACAGACTCGCGCAATAATGTGCTAAAATCCTTATCTTCTTTAGGCATATTCCTTGTTTTTATTCCAAGTATCGAGCATGTAAATGTGATTTTTCTTAAGATTGTTTATTGAATTAAAAAAAGACCCCATCTTAGATGCTAGATTTAACCCTCTCTATCTCAAATAAAAATCAACCACACTTTAGCCAAAAAAAAAATTTAAACTGCCTTTCTTTGACGTACTTGAACTAAAAATTTATAGTATTCTGTCTTTAAATCTGTGTACATAGACCTCTCAACATTGAGTTTATCTCTGATGTCAGCATGCCGTTGTGTAAAGTTATCCGAAAGAAAATCAGGATTTTCCACTAAAACCTGAGTCAAAAAACTTTCGTGTTGCTTAATCTCATTTTTCAATGTATCAATAGCTTTCTCGTGTATTAAAAACTTATTATAAAAATGTTCTATTTGGATTTTGTCACTTTGATGGATATCTTATACCACAGTCTCATTCAGTCTATTGTTAAAAGAGATCAATTCTCCTTCCCAAAACCTTAATTCATTCATCCATTGTCCATGCTCAAAGTGCAAATCTGATAAGAGGATGCCGCTTAATGTGTCCATGTTTTTATAAATTTAATTCTTAAATAATACCCCAAAGGTCATGTTTGGGAGTAAATTATTGTATAAGAAGAGTTATTTTATTTAATGATTAAAATCATCATAAATAAGTGAAGATGACAATATAATATGCCAAAATTAGACAAAATACTGCCAAATTGACAAAGCTACATGCATGGCACAGTGTTTGAACAGATGGTTTTATTAATCAAAATATAGTCATTATGTCAAAAGGTAATATATCAGTACAAGCGGAAAATATTTTTCCAATTATTAAGAAGTTTCTTTACTCCGATCATGAAATCTTTTTGAGAGAGTTGGTGTCCAATGCCGTGGACGCCACCACAAAAGTTAAAACATTGGCTCAAAAAGGAGAAATAAAAGGGGATTTGGGTAGCACCCAAATAGAAGTCAAAGTCAATGCAGACAACAAAACGTTGCACATTATAGACAAAGGTATAGGTATGACCGAAGATGAAGTGAACAGATACTTAAATCAAGTAGCCTTTTCATCCGCAGAGGAGTTTTTGTCCAAATATAAGGATGATGCCTCTATTATTGGTCACTTTGGATTAGGTTTTTATTCCGCATTCATGGTAGCTGACAAAGTAGAAGTCATCACCAAATCTTACCAAGATGCACCCGCTGTCAAATGGTCTTGCGACGGCAATCCAGAATACGACTTAGAGCCCCACGATAAGACTGAAAGGGGAACAGAAATCATCCTTTACATCAATGAAGACAACAAAGAATATCTAGAAGAGTCCCGTATCAGAGAACTCCTCAATAAATATTGTAAATTTTTGCCCGTAGAAATCAAATTTGGTACACGCTCAGAAAGCACATGGGAAGGAGAAGGTGACGAAAAACAAGAAACCAAAACAGAAGTAGATGATATCATCAATAATCCGCGCCCTCTGTGGAAAATGAAACCCGCTGACCTAACAGATGAGGACTACAAAAACTTTTACAATGAGTTGTACCCTTTTAGCCAGCCACCACTCTTTTGGATACATCTCAATATAGACTATCCCTTCAATCTGACAGGAATACTATATTTTCCAAAATTGAATAATTCATTTGAAGTACAGAAAAACAAAATACAGCTGTACTCCAATCAGGTATTCATAACAGATGATGTCAAAGAAATTGTGCCAGAATTTTTGATGTTGCTACATGGAGTCATCGACTCGCCTGATATACCGCTCAATGTCAGTAGAAGTTATCTTCAGTCGGATGGTAATGTCAAAAAAATAAATACGTATATCTCCAAAAAAGTAGCTGAAAAACTCAATAGTCTCTTCAAAGATGACAGAAAAGAGTACGAAGCTAAGTGGAAAGAAATCAGTACTTTCGTCAAATATGGTATGATATCTGATGACAAATTTGAAGACAAAGCTAAATCCTTTTCACTACTCAAAAATCTCAATGGCGAGCACTTCACAATAGAAGAATACAAGGATAAAATAAAAGATACTCAGACAGACAAACACAATAAAATCATCTGCCTATATGCCAATGATGATAAGGCACAGCACGCCTACATCAAAGCAGCTAAAGAATACGGCTATGATGTACTGGAAATGGATACTGTGATAGACAACCACTTCATGCAGCATATAGAGTATAAGGGACATGAAATGACTTTCGTCCGTGTGGACTCTGATACTCCAGATAATCTAGTACAAAAAGACGAAAAGAAAGAGTCTGTACTTAGCGAAAAAGAACAAGAAAAAGTACGTGAAATATTTACCTCTTCACTCAAAAATCTAGGAAGTGGTCAGATAGAATTAAAGCCTCTCTCTCCAAAGGACCATCCTGTGGTGATCACCCGTCCAGAATTTATGCGTAGGATGAAAGAGATGCAGGCGCTCCAAGGTATGGATATGAATATGTTTCCCGATAGCCACAATGTGGTCATCAATACCAATCACCCTTTAGTGGCTGACAAACTATTGAAGATGAAGAATGCGGACAAAAAAGAATCTTTTGCTAACTATCTCCATGACTTGGCTCTACTAAATCAAAACATGCTCAAGGGTGAGCAATTGACAGAATTTATAGACAGAAGTTTAGAGTTTTTAAATTGATAGGTTTTACTTAAAATATTTTGAAAGGCCGACTTGATTGTTGGCCTTTTTTTTATTTATTTAAGAAGTCCGCGTATAAAATGCCGTTTCTATCATTATCCCAATAGAAAACGTTTTACATGGAGCTTTTCACCGAGATAGGTGTCTAACAGCGGTGCTAGGAAAAATGATGGTCGTAGTCAACCTTGGTGCTATTGTATCTTCAAAATTAGGAGAGACTAGCAAAAACTTGGCTAAGATATTTAGGAGAGCGGCATCCGAAGATTGTATCATTTTTATAGATGAATTTGATAGTTTGGGTAAGATACGAGATTATAGTCAAGACCATGGTGAGATGAAGCGAGTAGTCAATACCATATTGCAGCTTTTCGATTATCTGCCACAAAACAGTATTGTCATCGCAGCGACGAATCAAAAAGATATGCTCGATGAAGCATTGCTCCGTAGATTTGATTTTTCAATTGAATTTGGCCTACCTAATGATAAGTAGATAGCAGATTTAGTAGCATTGATATTAAAAAAAGGAAACTTCAGTTTTGACAATAAGGCCAAGGCTCAACAAGTCATGAAAAAAGCAGTAGGTCTTTCCTACTACAGTATTCAGAAAACACTGATCACATCATTTAAGAGAAGTCTTTTTCAATTAGATCAACCTGAGAAATTGATTTCACCAAAGATATCTATTACGATTTGGGAAGAGATGGTGAAGCAGGAGAACGAGTATTGAACCTAAAAAATCGAAGGCTTTCATTGATCTAACACATAGCTCTGTGAGATGCTATATTCAAATCGTAAAAGATATTTTGCATAGAAACCAAGGCAAAAATAAAAACAACCTTATAGAAATTTCCCAGCTCCAGAATTAAGGAATATATCGGCAACATCGGCCGCTTGATTGGGATGATAAATCTTAAAGCTGTTGTATGTATTGATAAAAGACCACTTTTTATGAGATTCCGTCCCTAATTCAGGTTCAACACCAAAAATATATACATGACTGGATTGGCTATCGTTGTATCTGCGACTTAGTTGGTCTGTTGTAACTAAAAGATGAGACAAAGGTGCATTACTTTCAATCGTAAAATCCAAATATTTTGCCATATACAAAACGCCATTGCGACCTATTGCGTCCAATGAATATTTCGTATAAAAATCAGGTATTATGCTATCATCGATATCAATATGAACATGCACTTGATCTTTTATCTTCGATATAAATCTTTGGTCTATCTGACTTCTATAGTTAGGCTTTTTTACCTTTTCAATATTTTTCTTAACTTCCGGGAATAGTGAATCGTAAAACTGATCCAAGCCAAATACTGCAGTAAGTAAAGCTAATTTAGGTTCTTGATATTGAATCAAGCCATTGGAATAGACACTCAACTTTTGTAAATAATCAGTCGATATCATGTGAGTGGCATCATGAAAGATAGGTTTCTTAGATAAATTGATATTTTCAATATATTTTTGAGTCGCACGCAATGACTTTGCTATCGCATGCCAATATTCTCCTAGGACCGATTTAAGACTATGAAGTTTTTGTTCTGAAAATTTAAAAATTAAAGAGTGGCCATCAAGCACTAGCATACCTATAGCCACCTTGTCTCCTAGCCGAGAGTCAGGGCTGATATATACAATACTATATGTTATTTGATGTTTCAACTTTGACTTATTTATTTCAGTCTGCTTAAAAAGTCCGCAAAGATAGTGCCATTTCTATCATTATCAAATAGGAAACGTTTTAATTGATAAAAATATTTCCCTTCTTCGTTAAAATTATTCGCAATTTCATTTAGAAAAGTATCCAAACCAGTTTCACACCTTCCGACACTATCCCAAAAATACGTATTAAACACATTATCAATATCTTGGGATATCAAATCTTTGTAGATCGTGATGGATAAATCCAAAAACAAAATTGATTCGTTACAGGACAATGCCAGGTCCTTTGTGAGTTGATCATACCGTAAAGTATCAAAAGCATAAGCATGATCAATTGCCACAAAACTAAACTTCCCGTTTGGCATAATTTGTTTCATCAAGTTCAAATTTGTTGGTTTTCTGTCTATATTAACAACCCACAGATCAAATAAACCGATTTTAAGTAATTCCGCCATATCGTTATATATAGAGCGCGAACCTCTTAAATATGTGAGATCTGAAAGTTCTACGTCTATTGCGTTGGGCATAAACTGCGATCCAAAACATAGGTAGTTTTCATAATGAGAGACATTGTGCCTTCTTGACAGATTAGTTTCACTAATAATTAGCTCTCGGGGCACTCTCACAAATCTACATTCAGGTGTTTTGATACCCCACTGCCGGCATAGAAAATTACACAAAAACTCTGAAACCATCTCTGTGTCAGCCTGGAGATGTTTTCTTTTTTTAAGAATATAGATATTACCATCATCGCATTGCACTTTTAAGGGAGAGTGACCCGTTGTATGAATTTCGTCTAGAATTGTTATGGCATTAACGATTTCCATATTAATCATTATTGAAATTTATAGGACATGAGTTTTTGAAAATAAAATTTCATCGGAATGTTCATGATAAGCCATACAATTATCCACTAAATCTTTTTATCCATACTAGATTTTTGAAAGACATAGTTTCCAACTTGATTTTTATGTATTTTTTTATGGCCTTTTTTTAATATGTACTCTAGAGGTATTCCATCTGGATATGCCTTACATCCCATTTCCTCTGGATCATTATGTATACATATGCTGCATATAAGTTTATCTTCCAATATTTGCATAAAAAATATTTTGTATCATCAAGATAAAAAAAATCTGGCCAATATCTTTGGATATCCTTTTTTTAATAAAAAATCTTTTTGCTCCTTATCGCTAAAATCTATTTCGCCATGGTCTGAACAATATTTAATTTCAGATACTTTTAATCTATGTTTTTTTTCAAATGAATCTAATTCACTTTGTGTAAAAAAGCGTTCTGATATACTATACGTTTGTGAGGAAAATGATGACATATTATAGGTGGTTTAGTAATTGTTCAAAATTTTATAATAGATATTTGTTACAAAGATATGAGTTTTTAAACGTAAGAATTATCTAAACTCTTGCTCATTTTTCAATTGGGTTGAAATTTTATAAATAACATTCTTTATCCATATCACACACCTCCTTCCACCACCAATATCTCCTCCTCCGTCAAGCCATACAGCTCATACACCAGCCTATCTATCTCAGCTTCTAAGGCAGTGGTGTCTTGATTTTCTTTTTTTAATGCGATGATTTGATCGGCTAAAGACACCATTTTATTGTGTATAATAATATCAGGTTCATCAGGCAGTGGGAAAGGATTCAAATAATTTGTTTTGAATCTTCTAGCATCTCCTTGTAATGTGTCTCCAGTATTTTTAAGAAACCACCAGATTAAATTAGAATTAGCTATAGCCAAAAAATATTTGTAATCTTCTTTGACATTATCTTTTTTTACCCAACTGTAGACAGTTGTAGGGTGATAGTATTTTCCATAGTCATATACAACATTAGGATGATTGGAGCAAATTTCCATACTAGATAGTTTAGGGATTTCTACACTATTTAATCCTTGGCTTCTAGCATATCTATACCAATATTTGTCATTTGTGCTTTTATTATCGTTTGCTCTATGAAGTTTTTCTGTTTCTTTCAGCCAGTCGTATACATTGGGGAAATTAGACTTAATATGTTCCTCATCTAAAACACTTGCTTTACCAACAT
>DAIPYV010000126.1:0-10241 GCA_036782555.1 Saprospiraceae bacterium | reverse complement strand
TAAAGATGAGGTATTGTTTACCCTAGTCGTTAAGACAATGGATGAGATGAATACTTTCGATATCTTGTCAATAAGTTCAGAAGTAACAAGAGCAGAATCTTATGACAACAACTTCAGAGTTGGAGCCATAAAAATGACAGAGAGAACCAAAGATGCTGGCGAGATTGTATTAAAGCAAAATGAGCCCAACCCATTCAAGTCCTTTACAAAAGTGAGTTTTGAGATGCCTGAGGCAGCCGAAGCTACAATGACAGTAACAGACGTGACTGGAAAAGTCATCTTGGTAAGAAACATTAATGCTGAAAGAGGCTTGAACACAGTAGAGTTCACAAGAGAGGAAATCAGCGTCAATGGAGTAGCTTTCTATACATTGACAAGTGGTGACTTTACAGCTACTAAGAAAATGATCATAGTAGAGTAACATTGAGATATTGAGATAATTAAAGCGCTCATCGACATTTGTCGGTGAGCGCTTTTTTGTTAATAAAAGCCAAAGTGGCGTTTACCAAATGGTGCAAAATCGTAAATAATGATCCTGTTTAAAAACTGAATAAATAAGTAATAGGTTTCCCCCTAAAACTCATAGCTTACTAACAGGGATTTTCTCATGGCTTAATTTGAAAAAAAAGCATATTTAGCTCTTTTTCAAAGTTCTGTCGATTAAGAGAAGGTAAAAGTATATATATGTATTCATTACTCCTTTGTACTTCACTGACAGAGCAGATGAAGTCTTTATTCTCTTGTCATTACGATATGTTTTATTATCAATAATCATATCCACCAAAAATAAAAGAGTGGTATATTGATTTTGATTTATGGAAATACTTTTAGGCCGTCCACCTGAAAAAACACCTGAAGAGCTCAACTCTTTTCGTATAGAAGTATAAAGAATACTGTCATTAAGTATTTCGTATTTATTATTATTTTGATCGTGATATATTATCTCATCCTACCTCATAGAACAAGATTGTGTTGACACTAAGAAAAAGCATAAAAGTATGACATAATGCATATTTTAGGTTTTTAATTCATCAAACAAATAACATTAGCTACAGGTAAAAAACGTGTAAAATCAAAATTTCCGCTAAGTTGTGTTCGCAATGAAAAATTAAGAAGGATATTTTTGGTTAACTTAAAATCACCGCCATATGCTATAGTATACTGGGAAGTTGCATTTTGAGGGTTGAAGTACAACCAAGAGTTGCCAATATCAGATTCAAATTTTCCCGCAAAAATTTCTTCATCATCAAATGGATTTTCGCTGTCCTTATCAAAGTAATTCCCCAATCTTTCATATACTGTTTCTATAAAGACATTATATTTGGGACTCCCATAACGATAGCTCAATCCTACTTGATAATTAGACGATTTGCCTTGATATGAATATCTTAACAATCCTGTCATGAGACCATTTTTGCCCACACTTTGGCACCCATTGAGCCAAAAAGCAACTCCGGCACCTCGAAACTTCAAACTATCTAAACCGCCATTATCATAAGTCATTACTCTCCCAAAAGCAAAATCCAACATACTAAGATTCCATTTATGATGTTGTGCATTTTCTATATTATTTTTAAATAGGTCTTTCACTTCTTGCTCTATTGTTATTTTGTTTAGATAAAGTTCATCAATCATTTCTGAACACGTCTCTTTTTCATCTGGGTCAGTAGTAGCAAATCTTTCCCTTACCAAAGAGTCAATTAGCATATCAATCTCTAGTATTTCTGACTTTTTTTCGGAAAGTATATTGTTTTCAAAGTCTTGTCTTAATTCATTCATGCGCTCCTTATAAAGATTTATTTTGAATGCATAAGAAATATGGTTAACACCATCAATTTTAGCTGTTGCCAAAGAAAAACTTGTAGACGCCAATTTTTGCGAAAAGGGTGATGCATTGAGATATTTATCAAGATTTTTTCTCTTATAGTAGAGCTGCCAAAATGGTTGGGCTTCTAATGCTAAATCTGGGGCCAAATTATAATTTTTTATTCGCCAATCTACCTTTACACTTTTTATATCGGATGGCCTCATGACCATTTCAGGATTGACTCCAAGTATAGCAAATGCTGGAGAAGACGGTATAGCCATATTGATGCGATTGCTTTCCCCTTGTGACCAAATAATTTTATTATTACATATAATAAAAATAAGTAATATATTTAAGAAAATGCAAATTTTTGAAGGAGCCAATCTAGCCATGATGTATAATTTTTGTATCGCAAAATTATTTTGACTACATCAAATCATTCTCATTCTTTTGGGTGATTTTTTTTATAATTTAGTGATGGTGCATCTAACAAAATGTATTAATCCTCATTTTCATAGTACAATATGTAATATTTGCGACCGTTTTCATCTTCGCCTTTTGCTATTTTATCTTTATCGCCGTGTACGTAGATATGAAAATTTTTATCCAACTTGATCACACTTCTAAAGACTCTGGATTGTTTTTTGACAGCTTGTTCTGATATATCAAACTCATGTAAAAGTGGTGTTTGTCTTATGTTTTGGTACTCTTCTTTATAATCTTGAAAGGCTTCCACCACTTTTTCATCTTTAAAAACACGTGTTTCGTATTCATCAGATTTGAAACTTTCATTATTTTTAAAGTAATGTAGAGATTGGGCCATCACCAAAGCCTCTTCGGCTTTATCGGTGTCAAACTCTTTACTCATACGGTCTTTGATGAAATTCTTGGTGAGTTGTATATAATTTTTAGTCTGATGATAATCATTGACTTTGGGTTCAATGATAAGAAAGTCATCACGCCAATATTTTGCTTCTTTGTACCTATTGCTGTGGTCTATGTTGACCATCTTAAAACCAGATTCTCTATCTGTATTAAAAATAAGACAGCCTTTGTCCAATTTTCCGATGTTTGTCCCTATCTCCGAGGTTAATCCAAAACGATGTGACGAAGTATCTAGCTTTAGAAATATATCTTTATTTTCGGATTTAAATATACCTACAGCATCAACCATTTCGTCATCTAGCAGGATATCCTCAAAATAAACCACATAAAGTTCACCTGGTTTGATAAAAGGGTGAGAGGAGTGGTCATGTAGCTGCCTAGCTATTTTGACAGAATGTTCATGCAAAGAGGAAGGATCATCAAAAACATTGGCCACAAAATTGTAAATAGGATTCAATTCTAATTCGCCAGAAGAAAAAGTGAATTGATAATATTCGGGCTCTTTAAAATGTGTCAAAAAGTAAGTGTGCAGCAACTTTTTTATATTCGCACTTAATTCAATTAATTCAGTAGAGAAAGTAATATCTTCTCCTTCTGATGCATTGCCAATATAATGCGTTGAGAGCCCTTCTAGTCTTGCTTCTATATGGTTTATCATTCGATATATTTAAAATACACTTGTAAAATAGGTTCGTTATGATAATTAGGTATAATCAAAACTACTCTTTATTTTTTGACAAGTTGTGGCACCTTCTTAAAAGTTCTTTCACGTCTAGGGATACTTTCATACTCTACGTACCTATGATTAGGATTCCTTTTTACAAAATCCTGATGATAATCTTCAGCTGGATAAAACTTCTCAAATTTGACCACTTGGGTAGCTATAGGTTGGGAGTATTCTTTAGCTATCTCTCTGACCTTATCTTCAATGATGTTTTTCTCATCTTCAATATTGTAAAAAGCTATAGTTCTATACTGTTTGCCACGATCGGGCCCTTGACCATTGACTATGGTGGGGTCAATAGATGCAAAAAAGACCTCAACCAAATCTGCAAATGATACCAATAGTGGATCGTAGTAAACTTGAAATGCTTCTGCATGGCTGGTCAGTCCAGCACCAACTGTTTCATAAGTGGGATTGGGCTCCTTGCCACCAGAATATCCAGAAATGACTTCTCTGACACCTATAATGTTTTCAAAAATGGTTTCCGTACACCAAAAACATCCACCTGCAAAAGTAGCAACTGACAAATTAGTGTTCATGAGAGAATTTTGAAGTACCTGAGTGACCTCAGTACTTGCTGTCGAGTTTTTTGTTTTTTGTGCACAGGCTGCGAGTGATATGAGTGTGAATGTAAGAAAAATAAAATGTTTCATATTATAAAATTTATTAACCAACGGGCCATTCCTTAAAATGTTTTATAAATATTTTTGCAGTGTTCTCAGCATCGGATATGGCCCTGTGGTGTATCCCTGTGAATTCAAAGCCCTCTAATTTAATTGCTCTTTTCAATCCTGGCTCATCTTTTAGATTTTTTAGATACTTATATGCTGGCTTAAGATTAAAATGATAGTCTAACCAATCTGTGTCTAGTTGGTGGTTTCTGCAGTCTTGTCTAAGTTGGTCTTTGTCATACTTACCCCAAGAGATGAGAGTATATGGCTCTTCATCTACACCTATCCAGTCCATAAACTCTTCAATAACTACAGGAAAATTAGAGGCTTTGTCAATATTTTCTTGGCTTATAGAGGTAAGTTTTTTACAAAATTCAGATAGAATAGGATTAGTAGAAGGCTTTACAAATTTATTAAATATAGAATCTACCTCACCGAAATCATTGACTTTTACGGCTCCTATTTCAATGATTTCATTGATACCGTGTGGAGGTCTCCCCATCCAACATGTCGCCTCTAAGTCAAAAATTATGAAATTCATCTTGGTTTTGAAAATTTTATTTATAATACAGTTCTCCAACCCATCAAACTTTCAAGGCCGTAATTGCTTAATCTATTGTGATAAAAATATAATAAACTAAAATCTCTACACAATATTAAGTTACTTTTGTTCAATTCTAAAAGAGGTTTACTGTGATATATTCCTCCTTTTTCTATACCTAACCATATTATAACCTCAATATCTTCCCATGGTTCATCAGATAATGTAACTTCTCCGTTTTTGTCCATTTCTTTGATGAATTCAACAATTTTTTTTATATTTTCAAAAAACTCCTCATAAGAGATATCATAAGTCTTATTTTTTTTGTTGATGAGACTAATGTAGCCTTCTTCTTTGAATTCATTATTTATCATGTGGAAAGCGGTAAAACTCACAACATTACTCGACAAAATAACATTATATTTCTTGAATGACTTCACTAATACTTCAGCAAGGTTTTTGGCATAAACGCCATCACGTTGTTTGTCATTGGCTATACTGTTTTCTGATATAAAATAATCTTTTATCTGTATAGGGTTACCAAATTTATCTACACTGTTTCCATTCGCATCGACGACGTTACCTAATATATCCAAAGGTTCGCCAAAAGACATATAAACTTCCGAGGACTTGGTGTAAATCTGTTTAAAAAACTTCCAAAGACTACTTGATGTAGGTTTAGCTGAACCTGATTTACTATATTGCTCATTTCCCAAAGACCTTAGATGTTGGTCAACTAATGATGGGGCTTCCATAACAAAATGATACCCCACGCACAAAGGTACCAAAAATATTTTCTTGTCGCTTCCTCCTTCGATGTGAATCCTTTGAGCTTCTATAGCTGAACCTAATAATCCTAATTTCAGTTTATCTTCAGTTCGTCCACTTCTTGAACGCGTGCCTCCTGGAAAAAACAAACAATTTAAGCCTTCATAAACGGAATAACTGGTCATGGATTTAAGACATTCTAGATATATGGGATTCTTCTTGCGTCTATCCACTCTAAAAGCACCTAATCTATCTATAAAATATCCCACTACTTCATTATTGAGCAAATTGAGTCCAGCTCCATATGAAAAAAATGGAAGTCCTACATTAGTGTCTATAGCATAACCTATCATGATAGAATCCAGATTGGAGTAATGAGTAGGCACCATGACGAGCGTTCCTTTTTTGTAAAGCTTCCTAATCTTTTCTACTGGACCTTTTAAAATTATTTTTTTACTTAAGTCATTTTTATTACCCCATCTAAACATACCTTTTTCAAAGTACCTATTGAAAATTCTTGAAAAAAATGTGGTCAGAAAAAAACGTCCAAATTTGAATGTGCCAGGTTTGAACTTAGGTACGATCTCATTGTCGTACCTATTGACTATCTTTTTAAGTAAATTTAGCTGAATTTCGTATTTATCTTCTAATGACTGGGAAACCTCTAGGTCTTTTGCTATTTTATTCCAGTATTCTTTATCATCAGGTGGATCTACCTTCCACGGGCTAAGCTTCACCCTTTGTCTTTCTAAATATATAGTTTTAGAAATAAGACTTTGGAGATCTTTGTGATTCTCTACTAATTGTTTGATAACGAAATCATTGAGCCTTTCAATAAAACCTGTGCGGTCTTGACTTTGTTTGGTAATAGGCCATTTTGATAAATCCTCATCTATATGTGGATATGTATTTGCCATAGGATTATGATTTGGGATTAGAAATGTTTTTTAAAATTTCATCTATATAACTTAGGATGTCCTCTTGCCCTATTTTTTTCTCTGAACTCGTTATGAAAGTTGGTGGCAACACTTCCCATTTTTTTAATAATTCTCTCGTTATATCAGCGATGTTACCATCTAATTGACTCTTTTTTAATTTGTCTATTTTGGTAAAGACTATGGCTATTGGGATTTGATTTTCACCGCACCAGTCTAAAAACTCTTGATCAGCCTTCTGAAGCTCATGTCTGGAGTCTATGAGGACAAAAGCTACCATAAGTGAATTTCTGTTTTTAAGATAGCCATGTATCATCTTTTCGAATGCGGCTCTCTCTGATTTGGATACACGTGCATATCCATATCCTGGTAGATCCACCAGATACCATTTGCTATCTATATCAAAATAATTGAGCAACTTAGTTTTTCCGGGTGTAACAGAAACTTTTGCTAAACTCTTTCGATTTGTGAGCATATTTATTAAG
The DNA here is from genome assembly GCA_036782555.1 of Saprospiraceae bacterium. Classification (GTDB taxonomy): domain Bacteria; phylum Bacteroidota; class Bacteroidia; order Chitinophagales; family Saprospiraceae; genus OLB9. The sequence continues at coordinate 3,425 of DAIPYV010000126.1, read as the reverse complement.
GACGATTTACCTACATTGGACCTTCCTATAAAAGCAAACTCAGGTCGGTCATCCTTTGGGCACACACTCTCTTTGGGATAACTCGCTACAAACTGGGCATCATTAATCAACATCTCGGCATCTTTTTTGATATATTATATTTATATTTAATTGGTATAACCTGTTATAATAGCGTAATACATTCAATTATAATTGATTATATGAGGTATTTAAGTTAATTTTTAATTAAAACCGATGCAAAAGTAACTATTTTTTTACCATTAAGACGTTTAAGTTTCAATATAATTATTGAAGCTCTTATTTTGTTAACCCAAAAAATCATAAAATAATGATAAGGTTATTTATATTATTAGGCTTTTTATTTGTTCTATCTTTTACTTCAATTGCACAAATTGAAATTGGCGCAAAAATTGGTTTGAGTAGTTACGATTTAGTACATGAAGGGCTTTTGATTAAAAACAACCAAGGAATATTGGAGTGGAACACTCAAAATGCAGGTTATGGACATCATCTAGGAGCTTATATGAGACTCAGTTTTTTGGGCCTCTATTTAGAACCTGCTTTACTATTCAATAGTAATTCAGTAGATCATAATATAACCTACTACAGTGAATCAGGTGTAATCAACGCTATAAAAAATGAAAGGTACAACCACTTGGACTTTCCATTAAATGTGGGTTTTAAATTAGGTGCGTTACGATTTCATGGGGGTATCGTCGGACACTTTTTAATTAATAGGGTAGGAGATGTCTTCGAATGGAGTGATTATAGCCAAAAACTTCAAAATGCTACTTATGGCTGGCAGATGGGAACTGGAGTAGATATATGGCGCATAAGGTTGGATTTAAGCTACGAAGGTGGTTTTGATAGGTTTGGAGATGAAATAATAATCAAAAATCAAGCTTACCAATTTGATAAAAATCCCGGGAGATTAATTTTATCATGTGGTTTCAAAATATTTTAATATTTATTGTTTTATTGCCCTAAAAATGGTAAACGATTTTATTGAAAATATTATTAACTGTTAATGCTTTTTTAAGATATGTTCGATTATTTTGAACAATTTTCATAGATATATCTTTATACCCTGAATATTTATTTTTAATCTTTCAAAACAATAACTAAATGAATACAAAAGTATTATCTTTTATTTTAGCAATCTTTTTTTGTTGGGAGCTTGAAGCCCAAATAAAAACTCCTGCGGCCAGTCCTTTAGCCAAGACAGAATGTACAGTAGGTCTCACCGATGTTAAATTGGAATATTATAGACCTAGCAAAAAGGGTAGAAAGGTGTTTGGAGACTTAGTCCCTTTTGACCAAATGTGGCGTACTGCAGCTAATAAAAATTCCATCGTTACATTTAGCGACGACGTCATGATAAATAATAAAGAAGTTAAGGCTGGCTCTTATGCTATCTTCGCGAAACCAGGAAAAATGTCTTGGGATGTTTATTTTTATAATGAAATCGAAAATTGGGGCTTACCTCAAGAATGGGATGAATCTAAAATCGTTGCGCATGTAAATGTGCCTACACAACAAGTTTCATCAGTAGAAACATTTACTATAGGTATCAGCGATATAACTAATGATGCTGCTGTCATAGAGATAATCTGGGATAATGTACGTGTGCCTGTGGCCTTTAAAGTACCTACTGATAAAAAAGTTTCTGCCAATATAAGTCAAGTAATGGCTGGTCCATCAGCTGGGGATTATTACAATGCGGCTAGATACTACAGAGAAGCTGGTAAAGATTTAAATCAAGCATTGGTTTGGATGAATAAATCAATCGAAATGGGCAATGATAGATTTTGGATCTTAAGACAAAAATCACTTATAGAGGCCGATATGGGAAATTTTAAAGCCGCTATCGAAACAGCCAAAATGTCTTTAGCTAAATCTGAAGAAGCCGGAAATAGTGACTATATCAAGATGAATAAAGACTCTATAGCTGAATGGTCTAAAAAGAAATAATTTACTAAATAAAAATATAAAAAAAGAGAAATGAATCCATTTCTCTTTTTTTATGTCCAACTTCAAAATATTATAGGTTATAATCCGTCTATTTATCTGTATTTCTTGTTGGTTTTTGATTCTGATTTTTAGATGTGTTTTTAGGTTTATTATCTTTATAATTGCCTTTATTTCTATTTTGAGGTTTTGCATTACCAGGTCTTGTTCTCGAAAAGATTTTTCTTCTTTTGGGATCCCATTTAGGGCTTTCGCCGATATAAGAAGGTATATTTTCCTTCGGCACTTCAGAACCAATCAAACTTTCCACACTGGCCAATTTACTCATTTCATCTTCATTCACCAAAGTATATGCCTCTCCTGAGGCATCTGCCCTAGCTGTCCTACCTATTCTGTGTACATAATCCTCGCCATCTGAAGGAACATTATAATTGATAACTAAGTTGATATCCTTGATATCTATACCTCTGGAAAGTACATCAGTAGCAATAATTATTCTTGTCTTTTTGGAACGAAAGTTATTCAGTACAGCCTCCCGCTGCTGCTGATCTAAGTCAGATGAAATATCTTCACATGGATATCCATATTTAAGTAACCCTCTTTTGATTTCACCAATAGATTTTTTAGATGAAGAAAAAATTATAATACTTTCTAAATGCAGCTTATCCTTTAGGAGATGATGAATGAGCTGTATCTTATTGGGGTCATTGACCAAGTAAGCGGTCTGCTTAACTCGTTCTGATGGTTTTGACACGGATATGGAAATTTCTAATGGATTGACTAAATTTTGCTTAGCCAATTCTCTCATTTTAGGAGGCATTGTGGCACTAAACATAAGTGTTTGCCTTGTTTTAGGAAGAGCTTTTATGATTTTTTGAATATCATCATAAAATCCCATATCCAACATCCTATCCGCTTCATCCAATATTAAGTGTTTTAGATTATCAAATCGTACATTCCCCATATTGATGTGCGATATAAGCTTCCCTGGTGTCGCTATGATTATGTCTGATTTGGCCAATGCATTTTTTTGAGTTTCCCATTCATTTCCTGAGCCGCCCCCATAGATAGCCATCGATGATACGGGTATAAAATAAGCAAACCCCTGTATTTGTTGGTCAATCTGTAAGGCCAATTCCCTTGTTGGAACAATGACCAAAACAGAAGTACCCTTGTTATTACCTTCAACAATTTTGTGAAGAATAGGAAGCATAAATGCAGCTGTTTTACCAGTACCTGTTTGAGCACATGCTATTAAATCTTGATTATTCAGTATAGCAGGTATGGTCTGAACCTGTATCGGTGTAGCCTCTTTAAAACCCATGTAGGATATAGCTTCAAGAATTTTTTCGTCTAATTTTAAACTTTCGAATGTCATAATATATTTGTTGTCAGCGAAATTTTGTAAATATTATCCTATATTTTCGCCTATAAAAAAGGCAAAGATATTAAAAATA
>DAIPYV010000125.1:0-10392 GCA_036782555.1 Saprospiraceae bacterium | reverse complement strand
TTTCTAGTCCTCAGTATATCCCAACTGCAGTACTTGGATTTAAAGATGGTGATACTTTATGTGTGGCCAACCATGTAGGTTTTGATAAGAGACAAGCATTAACTGTCAATATGGGTGGTGCTTTAGGTGATAGTACGTGGATTAATGCTGGAGAACCACCATTGATATCTTTCCACGTAGATACTGATGCATTCGCTCCGTGTAAAACTGGGGTATTGAGAGTGCCAACTGCAAGAGGTCCTGAAAACGTGGTAGAAGTATCTGGATCTTGTGATGTGGCTTCTATCGTTGACAGATTGGGAATAAATGATGTTTTTAATGACATCCCTGATGGTAGAGACCCTTATGGTGCTATCAACAAAAGTGGTAACAAAGGATTTTATGTATTTCAAAATACTCCAGACGATAGCAGCGGACCTTGGGAATGGACATTTGCAGAACAACCTAAGCCAAATCAACAGCCTACTGACTGTAATACAAATGCAGTCACTGCAAAAACATATATAGATACTATCATAGGCTACTATATCCCAAGGGCATGTGTTGCTCTGGGTTTAGATTGTTGGAAGTCTTCCACCAAAGACCTTACATCAGCTCAAGTCAACTTAAAATTATCTCCTAACCCAGCATCTATAGCTATCAATGTAAGTGTGGCTGAGGAGACACCTATTAGATCTTATGCTATTTTTGATATTTCTGGTAGAATGGTGAGAAACGTTTCAAACGTTAATGCTACCGAAGTACAATTAAGAAGAGAGTCACTTAATGATGGCTTGTATATCGTGCGATTCCAGTTTGATAGTGGTGTCGTCAGTAAAAAAGTCATTTTTGAGTAATTGACTTAATTATTTCTGCAATTAACCCCAAAAAATGCAGTATGAATGGCCTGCCTAAATTGAATTTTAGGCAGGCTTTTTTTGATTCACAAACTAATATAAAGTGATTTAATTCATTGGGGGACAACTAACAAACAATTTTATTTATGTTTACCAACTACCTATCCCAATATTCTATTATGTCCCATCATTTAGATGATATTAGCACCAATTCATTTTGTGGAGGTGAGATGTATTCAGCTCCATTCTCAGTGACGACGACCATATCTTCCACAGATATTGTTTTCGTGCCTTCTGGTATTTCCCACTTATAAAAACCATCATTAGCAAATACCATACCCACTCTCAATTCTTTATATACTCGAGGGCTCGATTTCCTATTAGCTTGACCACCACCTATCAAAGGACCTACATCATGCGCCTGATATCCTACAGGGTGTCCGGTGCTCCAAAACACCTCACCTGACCCATTTTGGCGCATCCATTCTCTCTGGACTATATCTACTTCTATACCTCTTACACCTGGCTTCATGGCCTGGGTCGTCTTTCTATGACCTTGTACTGCTACATTCCAAAATCTTTGGATGTCCTCTGGTGGTGCAGTCTCACTGGGTCTCAATATATAAGCAAATCGCTGTATATCCGTCACCCAAGTATCAAATACTCGAATACCAAAATCAATCTGAACCACATCTCCAGGCATAATGACTTTATCCGTTGGATGAGAATGTCCCCTGTCTTTTCCTGAATTTACGGAGGGATTTTGGTCTGGCGCCCAAGCATCAGTTACACCATATTCCTTCATTTTGTTTTTTAGATATTGTGCAACATCCTTGTCTGTGGTTTTACCTGGTATAATAGTATTTAAGGCTTCTATTTCCCATTGTGATGTAAGTGTAGCAGCTTGTCGCATAATATCTATTTCCTGTGGTAGCTTGATAGAGAGCCACTCAGTGATAAGTTCTTCCGAAGAGACCATCTTTGACTGAGTCTCTTTGGAAAGATACTGCATGAGATTTTGATATTGTGTAAAACTCAAGCCATCGGCAAATTCATTGCCAACACTATAATTTAAAGCCAAACGACCCTTGAGACGGTCGTTAATATAGTCGGCAGCAGTAGCTATCGCACCGACACTATAATCCACAACTATCACACTATCTTGCATCTTCAGCTCTTGAAGTGCAGTGGCTTCTCCAGGAGGACTAAATACAAGCGTAAATATACCATTTTCTCTCACTTCAAATAAAAATACTGCTGGTGCCCCTGCGTTTTCACCCCCAATATGTTTGGCTATGGGGTCATTATTATTGGACCTACATAGTATGGCCCACATATGAACTTCAGCTCTTTGCATAGCTGGACCTAGTAATGTGCGCATACGTTCCGTTCTGATTTCTGGCCAAGGATTTGGACCAGAAAATGGATTTTTCACCATGCTTTGACTGATACAATCAAAAGATAAAGTAGTCAATACAAAAAATAAAACAAGAGCTCTCATGATAGACTTAATTGTAAAATGATATATTTATTGTACCCGTTTAAAGTCTTTACAAAAACAAAAATATTTATGAATGTTTTAATCAAGTCAAATAATATCTAAATATATTATATTAAGAATTTATTCACATCTGTACCTTCAATATCATAATTAACCAAATAGAAAAGTCTATATTTAACAAAATTATTTAAAAATCACAATAAAACACTACCTTTGCGCCATGGGAAAGTCAAATTTTAGTTTTAAGGATTTAGTAGTGATTTATGAAGACAATCACTTGATAGCGGTCAATAAACCCGCTGGTATGCTTGTACAGAGTGACATAACTGGTGATATCACACTGAAAGAGCTGGTACAACAGTACATTAAAATAAGGTATAAAAAAGATGGAGATGTATTTTTAGGTGTGCTCCATCGTATAGATAGGCCAGTGAGCGGTGTAGTAATTTTTGCACGAACATCTAAAGCGCTCACACGTATGAACGAACTCATGCGTGACCGAGAGATAGACAAAAAATATCTGGCGATATGCAGTCACAGACCAGATGAGCTTTCAGGTAATTTGAGACATTTTTTGCTAAAAGACGGAGATAAAAACTATACACGAGCGTTTAACAGTAAAAAACCTGGCACCAAAGAAGCCCTGCTTTCCTACAATCAAATCGGTGAATTGGATGCTAAAACTCTGCTTGAAGTATTTCCTAAAACTGGAAGACCGCATCAAATAAGAGCTCAACTTGGTAAAATAGGTTGTCCTATCATAGGAGATCTTAAATATGGTGCTGAATACCCTATGGATGATCAATCGATTACTTTGCACTGTAGATCTATGTCCTTTATACATCCTACAAAAAAAGAAAAAGTAGTCATCACGGCCTCTCCACCTAACATTTATCCATGGAAGATATTTGATTGGGATGCTGAAAAAGCGATGTAGAAGACCACATATGACAGCATGAATAAGGAGATATTGCGTCTTGCTATACCTAATATTTTGAGTAATATTAGTGTACCGTTATTAGGTATTGTAGATATAGCGTTGGTAGGTAGACTATCAGAATCCCACATCGGATCTGTAGGATTGGGTGGAATTTTGTTTAGCTTTTTGTATTGGAATTTTGGTTTTTTGAGAATAGGTACTACAGGTATGACTGCACAGGCTTATGGTGCCAAAGATGACTCTATGATTTATCTCACTCTCTGGAGATCATTGATTTTAGGATTTGTTCTTTCTTTGATCCTTATAGCGATTCAGATACCCTTATTGTCCTTGGGCCAACGATTACTAAATGTGCCTATTGAAAATAGTACATTGGTTCAAACTTATTTTCATATTCGTATCTGGGATGCACCCGCTGCCTTAGCATTGTTTAGTCTCAATGGCTGGTTTTTCGGTAGACAAAACACATGGATACCTATGATAGTGACCATTATTGTCAATGTGGGAAACATGCTCATATCTGCCTATTTCGTTCGCATACTGCAATGGGATATTTCGGGTGTGGCCTGGGGCACAGTATTAAGCCAGTACATAGGTCTTATGATATACATCCTCTACATAGGTAAAAAATATAGATATGAAATATATTCAATGTTCTCTCAGGCTTTAATTTTCAATTCAGAATTGACGAGATTTTTACGTATCAATAGAGACTTTTTCTTTAGAAGCATGTCCCTATCCTTGGCCTTTGGTTTTTTTTATAGACAGTCAGCTACTATGGGTTCACAATTATTGGCCGTCAATACAGTCCTGCTCCAATATGTTAACTTTATGTCTTATGGAGTGGACGGATTTGCACATGCTGCCGAGAGCTTAGTAGGTCAGTACAAAGGTGCATTGAATGATAAAAAAATGAGACAAGCTGTTAGATATTGTTTATATTGGGGTGGCGGATTTTCATCCCTATATGCATCTGTTTATTATATAGGAGGCACATCATTACTTAGTATATTCACAGATGATCCCTCACTAATGCTGGCAGCTCTACCCTATTTAGTTTGGATGATTCCGATTCCATTTGTTGGTTTTGTTTGCTATCTTTGGGACGGTGTATTTGGTGGATTAACAGCCAGCAAAGAAATGCGTGACACCATGCTGATATCTCTTTTAGTTTTTGTTTTATCCTACTTCTTACTTTACCCTAGTATGAAAAACCATGGATTATGGCTGGCTTTTACATTGTTTTTAGGATTGCGCGGGATAAGTTTGAGTATTGTATATTTCAAAAAATTTGGATGGTAAAAAACGACTCACTGTTTTTCTACCTTTCAAGCATTAAGACCAACTACATTGTTTTTACTATTTAAATTCAAAATATAATTGAGTGTTTCCGAGATATCATTGGCTTCAATCCTAGGATGAATGGATGGACTATTTATCCAATCAAAAAAACCTTGCTTAGAATCACAATTCAACACAGATAATTTGGGTATGCCCATCTGTTCCAATGCAGCGGCGTTACACTCTTGTTCGTATTGTCCTTGTATGGGTATAGTCAGTAGTTTTTTACCCAGATAAAGGGCCTCAGCGGGTGTTTCAAAACCTCCCCCTGTCAATAATCCATGACAATATAAGAGGCTTTCGTTAAAATAATGTTGTTGTATAGGAAAATAGTGAATGTTACCATCCACGTATGGCTTATCCACATCTTTTACAAACCAATGAATGGTCTTGGGTGCTATTTCATGAAATATTTTAGTCAAACAGACCTTTTCGTAAGAAGGTAAATAAACAGTAATATGACCATGATCTTTGGGTTGAGCATTAATAAATACATCCTTTATGACAGGTGGAAATATAAAATTATCATATCTCTCGAAGTGAAGCCCGACATATCTCTCAGCGGGAGCATAATTTTTTAGTATGTACTCGCCTATCCAGCTCCTTTTTGATGGTCTGGGTGTGACTTTCGACATAAAACTGCCCTGATGTCCAAACTGTATGGAAGGGACACCCTTGTTTTTACAAGCACGAGCTGTGATATGGTCAAAATCATTGATAATCAAATCATATTTTTCTACAGGGATACTTCTGGCTTCCTTGAGGACTCTACTCCAGCTAAATTTCGAAATAGACTTGAAATAATCCAACCCGCCGCATTGATTATAAAATAAACTCAAACCTTCGGCTTTGTACTTAACCGGAATATCCATAGGTAAATTGGCATTGGAACCACTTAGAAAAATGTCAACCTCTCCTATTTCGGCAAGATATGGATATAATTGATGAGCTCTGCTGATATGTCCATTTCCTGTGGCTTGTACGGCATAGAGTATTTTCATTTGTGTGATTATTTGAGTTGAGAAGAGGACACTTTAGACCCATTTACTGGACTATTGGGCTTTAGAAATGAGAGCTTAGTCAATGGAGATTCAATTAGAGCGGCAATACTAAAGACATTGAGCTCCATGTCTTCCTCAAACTCATCTATTTCTACTTCATTATGCACCCAAGTCAAACTACTAGAAGGATGTTGATAAACAGACCATTGTCCATTTTCATATTCTAAAGCGGTACAATTTTCAACCCAATCACCGCTATTAAGATATCGCACTGTCTTGCCGTCTTTACTGAGGATTTTGCTTTGTGGCTGATGGATATGACCACATATCACATAATCAAATTCCTGATCTATGGCTATATGAGCCGCAGTCTCTTCAAAATTAGATATCCATTTAACTGCTTTTTTTACACTCGATTTTATTCTTTTAGATAGGCTCACTTTCTCTCTCCCGAAATAATTAAGTATATCATTAACCAATCTATTAAATAATATCAAAATATCATAACCTTTGCCTCCTAGTTTGGCCAACACGCGCGCCCAACCTTTCGTAGTAGAATCAAAGACATCGCCATGAAATATCCAAACTTTTTTGCCATCTAAATCTAATATGAGTTTATCATCTAATATAATATTACCGAGTTTGGTTCCAGAATACTTACGCAATGCCTCGTCATGGTTGCCGGTGATATAATATATCTTGGTGTCCTGTTCACTCATCTTAAGTATCTGTCTCAATACCTGAAGATGAGATTTTGGAAAATAACTTTTCTTAAAGCTCCAAATATCGATAATATCGCCATTAAGGACTAAAATTTTAGGTTTTATGCTTTTGAGATACTCACATATTTCCTGAGCATGACACCCATACGTTCCTAGATGCAAATCACTTATTACTGAAATATCTATATTTCGCTTCACAATAAATTATTTTTTGCAAAGGTCATATATAAATATAAACCATGTGTTAACTTAAAATCAACTTAACGTTAATAATGGGGAGATGTAGATGTTTTTCAAAAAAAAAACTAAATTTGATTTACTTAACCTTCTTTTTTAGATTAATAAGGTAGCCAATGGCTTTTTTGTTTCCTAGTTCGGCGGCATCTTTTATATCTTTCTTGCCTCCTGTCTTACCAGCTTTCTCCTTAGCCATGCCTCTGTAATATATAATATCTGATGATTGAACACCATCCTTTTCTTCGGGACACTGCAAGGCTTTATCATAACTTTTGATAGCCTCTAAGTAATCTTCGAGCTCTGTGAGTACCCAGCCATAATTAAAATAAGACCACCTATTCCAAAAATAATTGGGGTCTTCCTTTTCAAACTTCCTGTTAGACAACAATTTTAAGTCAAAAGCAGCTTTAGTCCATTGTTTGAGTTTAATATGGCACTCTGCCTTCAACTTTCTCGACTTCCAATACAGTGTTTGGAGCGCAATTGATTTTTTTATAGCTTCTTCAAGGTTTTCTATAGCATCTTCATATTCCTCTCTTAATATGTGAACTTTGGCTTTACCATAGTATGCTGTAGGTATACTAGGGTCTATAGCTATTGATTTATTATAATCCCGCAAGGCATCATGATAATTTTTCATAAAAAAATTGACCTTAGCGCGTCTTTCGTAAGCTTGAGCATGTTTATCATACTTTTCTATAGCACTGCTCAATGCTTCTAAAGCTTCATTCTCTTTTCCTTTGACTTTGACTAATTGCCGCCCTTTGACATAAGACTGTACTACACCTTTATCACTATCGGGTTCTAAAGTGATAAAATTAACTACCTTTCCTTCATCAATAAGCCAACCCCGAATGGAACCAGCTATGGCAAATTGTGTACAATACCCCATCAGGCCCATAGTCACTCTAAACGCTTTGTCTGTAACTTGGCCCACATATCTCGGTACTTCTAAAGATAAGGCTTCATCATTAAAGATTTCTTCATATTTAAAAAAGACATCAGTTTTATAATACGTTTCGAGTCTTTGTAAAAACATTTTAGTGACCTTTTCATAACTCTTTTCAGTCCCAAATTCTAGTCTGCCTTGTATAATCGTTTTGAGGTACATAAAATCACTTTAATAACGCCATTTTTATAACAGAAAAAATCGTTCCAAATTTATTGGATAGATATAATCCCCCTATTAATTTATAAACTTAAATTTTGAACAAATTAGTACTTTACTGATAGCGTGCAGTTTACGCCAACTATATCATTCACTAAATATAAAAATATTTTTAAATTAAAGTATAACAATTGATAAAAAAAACAATTTATACATTAAATTAAATATGATATTTGATATAGTATCACCGAAAATAGTCATCCTTAAGACCAATTTCATCTATTTCATCTATACCCGATAACTCAAGTCCTGTCACTTCTGAAAAACCATAATATTCAGCCACCATCATCACAGGTAGTGCAGCTAGTAAGCCTACTAATAGTGCAAAAAATCCAATAATCAAAAGTAATATAAATAAAAGTAAGAGTATAATGTGTCCAAATAAGTTTTTATTGACCAATTGAAATGATGTTTTGACAGCATCTATAGGACTATAATCATAAAATATAACTAGATAAGGTGCCCATCTGAGTACGATTGAAGCATATATCATCATTAAGAAAACTGCAAAAACCAAGACACCATTAATGGAAATAGAACTAAAAGCTTCTACCATGGCTTCTGGTGAAGTTTCGTCGATGATATCAATAAAAGTATCATAATACATGATAAGAAGCGGTGATACTATTAATCCCAAAACTAACCACGTTATTAATGTCACTACCGCCAGAGGAAGAATATGCTTAAATCCACCAAAAAAACTTTCAAAACGCTCATCTTTTTGAGTATTGACCACGTAAGTGAATATAGCAGCTCCTACTCCCAATGCAGCTCCCACTGTCAAGGAATACATTTGACTTAAAAAAGGTATAAAACTTGCTATCGAAGACAATATGATCATGAGAATCACAAAACCAATATAATGGCCTGCATAATCTTTGAAGGTCTCCCATCCTCTAGATACATAATCTGAAGGTCGAAAATCATACCCTTGACTCAGTGCTTTTTCAATTTGATTGTTGGTATTCATATGATTGTTGTTTTATTGCGAAAAAATATTAGTCTCTAAATCCAAACAATTTTTTGGAAATTATCAATTTTGCTAAATTATCTGGTACTTTTGCTTCCCAGCCATCAATACCTTTCCTGATATCATTCAGTACATCGTGTGGATAAATATGAAGTAAATCTTCGTTAAATACTCTTACAGGCACTACTTGTTGGCTATCTAAGAGATACTGATATAAGAACTTAATGCCATCTGGTATTTTTAGGTTTTCGGCTGTAAGTAGTTCGTCAGTTTCAGTATTAATGGCTGGATAAACATAGACTCTGATATTCTTACTAAATAATTCACCAAAGGCCACTAAAAGTCGTCCATCTTGATTGCTTTCAAACTTATCAGAGATGATGTTTTCTAACTCTCTGACACCTATGACTAGACCTAGATGATTAATCTTATAGTCGCTCAGATAATTTATGAGCATTTCATGATTTGAACAATCAGAGAGTAGCACGTTGTGTCCCAAAGTAGAAAGCATATCAGCTCTGTCCAAAAAATCTTTCTCATTGACTTCTCCTGTTTCGGTTTTTAGATAGTCCATAGTCATCTCCATCATGAGATTAAGACTACTTTCAGTGGATTGTGTTTCTTCTTTAAACTGTTGAAAGCTTGAGGATATAACATCTTGAGTTACTAAAGTAGGCGGCCTAAAATTACCTCTAATGACCATAAGAGAGCTTTTGTACAAAAATTCTGAAGCATGAATACTGCTTTTGTGGATATCAAACATAGCTACAGATGTTAACTTGTGCTTTATAAGATATAAAGACAATAGCCTCCTATCAAAATATTCAAAATCTTCGCCATAAATGCGCAATAAGTCTATGGAAACTCGATCTTTGATATTATCAACCAATGATCGAACCATCTTTTCAGGATCTTGATTGTAATAAAAACAAGCGTAAATCATATTGACACCAAGCACACCGATGGCCTCTTGCTGTAACCTGTTGTTTGTATCCAACATTTTAACATGAATTACCAAATCATTAAAAGGTCCATCAGGTCTTAACCTAAATCTCAACCCCATCCAACCATTGCCCTTGATAGTCCTAGTATAATTAATCGCCTGAACTGTATCAGCAAAGACAAAAAAAGTAGCATCTGGTCTGCTCTGAGCTAATCTTTCTTCCATAAGTGACCATTCATGGTCTAGCATCTTATAAAGCCTAGATTCCGAAACGTATCTTCCTGACTCCTCGATTCCGTAAATAGCGTCAGAATAGGTTTTATCATAAGCTGACATGGTTTTCGCTATTGTACCTGCGGCAGCTCCAGCTTGAAAAAAATTTCTAGCGACCTCCTGCCCTGCACCTATCTCTGCAAAAGTGCCATAGATAGGGTCATTTAAGTTCACTTCTAAAGCTTTCTGTTCTGTTTTTATCATTTGATACTCCATATCCTTTCACGCTTTATGATAATCAATTATGTGATGGCAAAGATAAGAATTATAATTTCATTTCAGCTCATTAACAACATCTTTTAGTATTAATTTTTTTTAATAGCTCGTTCATGGCCTAAAAACACCATAGGAAAATATATACAAAGGTCAGAAATAGTGAACCAAACAGGATGCGGTACATAAAGCATATTCAACATACCATAAAACATCCAAAATAGTGCCGCAACTTTGTACAAAAATA
>DAIPYV010000124.1:3463-10444 GCA_036782555.1 Saprospiraceae bacterium | reverse complement strand
TATAATCAAGTCATTTCAATTGCGGAGCAAAAGCCCACTGAGTTTTATATCCCCGACATATTCAAACCTCAAAGTACATTGGGTAATAATAGTTTTTATATAGGTGCCAACAAGAATCTTAAGATTGAAGAATTTGTGATTTGGGATAGATGGGGTAGCAAGATTTTTGAGCAAAAAAATATTAATACCAATGAACCAGAAAAAGGGTGGGAAGGCACATTTAATGGCAAGAGAGCCAATGAAGGGGTCTATATCTATAGGGTTGTTGCATCTCTCAACGATGGAAACAAAAAATATTTACAAGGAAGTGTTACACTACTTCATTAAAATTATTGCCCAACAGTATAACTAATAAAATTTATTCTTCCTATTTTCACTACCTTTGTGCCATGTTTAAAAAAATATTTTTCTTTTTCTTTTTTTCTTTTTGTTCCTCGTCAGGTTTCACTCAGCAAATTATTTTGGATGATAATTTTAGTGACTGGGCTCAAGATGTCTCTGTTTATTCTGACCCGAGAGGTGATGGCATAAACAGAGGTATTGACTTTACTGACATTCGTATTACAAATGACCAGGATAGAATATTTATATATTTTGATACCCAACAAGAAATCAATATTCAATCCAATAATAATATTATACTTTACGTAGATTTAGACAATAATTCCAATACTGGTTTGAATATTAATGGTTTAGGAGCTGATTTGGTTTATGAGTTAGGACGTAGAAGAGGCAGCTTTTATTCAGGCAATTTCCAGTTTAACATTCGTCATGAAAACGTAGGTTTGGTGACTAGTCCAACGGTAACATCTGATAGGTTTGAAATGTGTATTTCTAGGAAGATAAATTTTGGGACAGTTGAGTTCAATGCCAATAATCAAATAAGAGTCCTGTTAGTGGATAATAGTACAAATGGTGATAGAGCTCCAGATTTTAATGGTGGCTATGTATATAATATTAATGATAAAGTAATATTTGACGATTCAATAGAGACATTTTCAAAATCATCAGATGAACACATCAGGTTATTGGCCTATAATGTCTTGCGAGACAATATCCATGATCCTTCCCTTTATTCTGTTTATGACAGAATTCTTAAGGCTATAAAACCAGATATTTTAGGTTTTAGTGAAATATATAATCATTCGTCCGCACAATCGGCTGCAGTGGTGGAGCAAATTTTACCATCTTCTTCTAGCCAAAGATGGTATCATAGTAGCGTTTCGCCAGATATCCACCTAGTGAGCCGCTACCCTATACTGCGCAAACAGCGCATAGACGGAAACGGTGCTTTTTTACTGGACTTAGGAGGTGGTCAAAATCTTTTGGTAATAGTGACACATTTACCTTGCTGTGAAAACGATATCGGACGTCAACAAGAAGTGGACAATATTATGTCGTTTTTGCGCAGTGTTAGGTTTGGTATTTCGTCTTTTAATGTTCCTATTAGGACACCTTATGTTATCATGGGTGATAAAAACTTTGTAGGAGATGCTAGCCAACTAAAAACATTATTAACTGGTGACATTTTTAATAACAGTACTTACGGTATAGACTTCAAACCTGACTGGGATAATAGCGATTTAGAAGACGCTTTGCCCCTGACGACGGGATTGCCTATGACATTTACTTGGCCTGGATTGGGAAGCTCGTTCAGTGCTGGAAGATTGGATTTTTTAATTTATACCGGTTCAGAACTTACCTTAAAAAATAGTTTTGCCTTATATTCAAAAGGCTTATCTAATCCAATGCTTAATAAATTAGGTCTTAATAGAGATGATATAGAAAGGGCTTCGGACCATTTACCTATAGTAGGGGATTTTGTATTGGGCCGAGAGGTCTCTACTTCAGAAGACAATAAATCCAATGAAATGCCATTTAACTTACGTAGAGAAGGTCAACAATTGATAGTCAACAGCCCGAAGTCAGGTGTTTTTAGAATAGCGGATATCTTAGGTCGTACCATTTTTGAAAAATACAATGATTTACCCACCCAAGATCTATATCTCGATATAAATGTCCAAGGTATATATATACTTCAATTTTATACCGAAGGCCAACTATATGCCATGAAATTTTGGAATTAGCTTTCACGAGAGTGGATTGTGTCAAAAAAGTGAAATTTTTATTACACCTAAAAATCTAAAATGAGTTCCGTAGTGTGTCTTTAAAATGCAAGAAAATCAATAAATGAGTGTATTATCAACAGAATTATTAGTAAGAAGTGGTGGAATATGTGAGCTATCACAATCCAATGAAGGTGTTATTTCTTACACTTTACCTCCAAAAAATGATGACAACATAGACCATCAGATAGCTATCAGTCAAAAGTTATTAGATGAGTATGGCAATGGGGAAATAAAAGATGTGGCACAATGGAGAGAAATACTCAATAACTCTATTTGGAGTCCTGTGCCTGCTATTCAAGTTTTTTCATATAGGATGTTAAAGAAGTTGAGCCATGAGCCTTGGTCGGCTGACTTATTAAGTATGATGTACCTAGACGAAGAAAATCAAGAATGGGCTGACACTATAGGAGAAGATGTTATTCATTTAGATGCCAATGGTCACAGACTTCAATCTGGAGATACTGTCACATTGATTCAAGACTTAGATGTCAAAGGGGCCAATTTTACGGCCAAAAGAGGAACTTCCGTTAGGAGAATTACTTTAGTCAAAGACAATCCTGAACAAATAGAAGGCCGAGTCAATGACCAACATATCGTTCTATTAACCAAATACGTAAAAAAAGTGTAAAAACTATTTTATGAAAGCGTTATATTTGACAATGATTAGTATTTGTGCCTTAGTACATTTATCCTGTAAGTCTTTTCCTTTATCAGGAACGATTGAGCTGCCTGATTCTGGGCAAGAATATACGATTTACCTTATCGACCCTATGACTTTCAAAGGATTGGTCGCTTCCTACGGTGGAAAAGTCATTGACTCAGCCTATATCAACAAAAAAGGATTTTATTCTTTTGATAAAATGCCAGAAGTAATTCAAGACAAGTTATTCATTTTGGCACTACACAAAAAAGGTGAAAAATATCCCAATAAGCTTGAAAACGAAAACATAGAAAACGCCAATTATGTCCCATTTTTTTATAATGACCATTCAAAAATAAGAGTGGATGGACAGGGCAATGCGCTACTAAAAACAGCAATAATCCATGGGAATCAAAAACAAAATGACCATGTGATGTCTTTAATTAAGTCCAAATATGACCTCTATGATTCATATATATCTTCACTAAAAGAAAACGACGAAGACCACCTTATAGATAATGAGAAGGCTCTATATCATTATCAAAAAGCTTTGTTCGAATCAGTTTTAGAAATAAAAAACCCTTTTTTATCCGCATTGGCTTTGCGTTGGGCCAGTCCTAATAACGACTATGAACGTCTACCTGAACTAGTCAAACAGGCGTGTACAGATTTTCAAGACTTACAACCCCTTCATTCTTGGACCAAGGAAATATGTACTTTATCATCTACTTTACCAAAAACAGCGGGTGATGTTTTTCCTGATTTTCCTTTACCTATGATGGAGGGCGATACATTGGCCACATATGCAATATTAGGAAAAAAAATTACACTTATAGATTTTTGGGCCTCCTGGTGTGCACCTTGTCGCAAAGAAAACAAAGAGATTTTAGTACCCCTGTGGGAAAAATACCACGATAAAGGTTTTCAAATCATAGGTTACGCATTGGACTCAAGCGAAAAAGGATGGAAGAATGCCATTGTTAAAGATGGTGCAGATAGATGGCATCATGCCTCTCATCTTCAAGGAGATATTTCACCGCTTTTTGATGTTTTGAAAATGACCACTATTCCCACTAATTACATAGTGGATGATAAAGGTGTCATTTTAGCTAAAAATCTTCATGGACTAGAACTGGTGGGATGGGTGGAGAGATATTTTGAGTGATGTGGATATTTTTTTAGTGCAAAAGGGTTAAACTAGTTGCCCCTCCAGGCCAATGTTGCCACTTCTCTGCCCAGACGTGTACCGTATAGCAACCCTTCATCTGTATCCATACGATAATTGACTCCTAGAGTAACTCGCGACCAAGCCGAGGCTCGAGCCATTTCAGATAATGAACTAAAATTCATAGGCATTCCAAAAAATTCAGGACGATCTTCATGAGACCTGTCTGTCATTCCGTAATCGAAACCATAGATATGACTCAAAACTTCACTGGCTGCACCAGCAAATCCAGCTTGAGCCGAGGGATATAAAGGATAAGATGGCGTTGTGAGGTCTATGTTGGGATTATGAAAAGCGGGTATCCAATTGGGATCCAAATTTCTATTTATGAATGAAATGGGCCTTTCAAGATTATAGTGATATTTTGAACTCCAAATACCAATAGCTGCATCATGGAGAGCTATACCAAGTGCTGCATTGGTCCATAAAGCGATATCCAATGTCACTTTTTCTTTTTCCATGATTTGATTACCAATACTTAACCATCTACCTACTGTAGAAAATGTGAGACCTATCATATCATCATACCAAAACTCTGTTTTCCATATATCATTAAAGCTGATTGATGGTGATCTCTGACTTAAGACCTCCCGAACTTGAGCATAAAAAGCTGAGGTGTTATTTTCGCTCAAATCTCCCACATAATCCTTATAAGAGCGACAAAGCATATTAGACGGACCAACAACCATGGTTCTCCCTTTTCCAAAATAAGGGTATAAACCATTTTGTATGTTGGGGTTGGTAGGTTGCCAATCAAAAAGTTTATTTCTACTCATCCAATTATTTTCCCGAAATGGGTCTTTTTCTGATTGGTAAAGTACCTCATCCGTTTCCATCCAGTTCCAAACTGATAGTGCTACTTCTGTTCCATAATCCTTACTGTCTTTATAGAGCGGATCTTTTATTTGTGCTTTATAAATAGCTTCATTTTTTAGGTATAAATCATCAATTTTTGTAAACAATTCGTTATCTAACCCATCAAAAAATCTATTGAATAACTCAAAACTTATCCTATTGATAACTGACGGCCAGTGATAATCTTTTGTGGTTGCGTCAGGTAGTGACAACCCTTTAAATTTGTCTGACATGCTATTGAAATCTGACATGCTACTCACACAAGCTTCATAATTGGCTATGCCATAATATCCCAAAAAGTGAGCTGAAGGACAAGGTCTATAGTTTTGAGAGTATCTTTCTAATTCCAAAAACAAATTATTCCATTCATGGATAATTTGATAATCGTAGTTTTCCACACTGTCCATTGTCAGGGTTGTATTCTTATCAATAATAGGTTCTTTTTTGCAAGAACTTATGAAGATAAAACCCAAAATAAAAATAAATAATAGTTTGACATTAAATGTTTTAATAACTAATTTTTTTTAATAACTTGGGCAAAATTAATAAAATATTTTGAAATATGATAAAATCAGCCATTTTTCTAGTAAAAATACTCTTGTCGAAGAATAGGGTAAAAAAATATTACGTTTAAGGATAAAAAAATGCCACTACTCAGGTAGATGACTGTTCAATAAAAGATATAAATTCTAAGTTAAAACCATATTGATTTCACTTTCTAAATCAAAAGAGGTTGAAATTTGTTTTCACTTGTGTATTTTCGTGCTTTTATATTTTTTGTTTCTAAATTTATAAATAATACAAAATCAGATTTTGCAAATTTTTAATTATTTTATATGAGAATTTTCGTTGTTTCTTTTTTAGTCTGTCTATGTTTTGGTGTCACAATTAGTCAAAAAAAGATCACCATTGAAGACATTTATGCTAGTGGAACGTTCAGAACTAAATCGGTGGCAGGATTTAATTTTTTGGCCGATGGCCAACATTATTCCGAACTCAAAGATGGAAAGATTGTCAAAATGGATATTACTACAGGTGACGAAGTCGAAATTCTTTTTGACCCTCTTAAATTTGAAGGTACTCAACAGTTTAATGGACGAGTAGAGTCCTACATAATAGATGAAACTCATAGTAAAATCTTGATAGAGTCAGAAGGAGAGCCCATTTATAGGCACTCTTCTAAAGTCAAATGTCATATTTTGGATATGAAAACTAAACAAATAAGTCTTGTGTTTGACGGCAAAATAGCTAATCCTCAGCTTTCTCCAGATGGTCAAAAGGTCGCCTTTGTATATGAAAACAACCTTTATTATCATGATGTTATAAAGCAAATTGTATTTCAAATTACCCAGGATGGAAGTAAGAATAAAATAATAAATGGACTATGTGATTGGGTTTATGAGGAGGAATTCGGATTTACACGCGCTTTCTATTGGTCGCCAGACAGTGAAAAAATAGCTTATTTAAAATTTGATGAATCAGATGTTCCAGAATTCACAATGCAGCTGTATAATGATGGTATGTATCCTATCCATGAAACTTTTAAATATCCAAAGGTAGGCGAAAAAAATTCAATAGTAGTTCCATTTATCTTTAGTCTCTCCAAAGTGGAACACATAAAAGTCAACTTAGGTCAGTATGAATATATACCTCGCATGAAGTGGACACAAAGTCCCAACCATTTGACAATTTACCAAATGAATAGACATCAGAATGAACTTGAACTTTATCTATACGACTTTTTAAGTAATAAAACATCTTTGCTCCTTAAAGAAACTAACAAATACTACATAGATATTACAGATGACTTGACTTTCTTAAAAGATGGTGAGCATTTCTTATGGACGTCAGAAAAGAACGGTTATAATCAACTTTTCCTTCACACCATGGATGGCAAAGAAAAAGTTTTGCTTACTCCTGGTAAATACGATGTCACTACTTTATACGGTGTGGACGAAAAAAATAAAACAGTATATTTTCAAGCTGCGAAAGAATCTCCTTTGTACAGACAGATATACAGCGTAGGATTAGACGGAAAAGGACTAAAAGAAATATCTAATAACAAAAGAGGTACAATTGCAGCCCAGTTCAGTAGCACTTATGATTTTTACACATTGACTTACAGTACCATT
>DAIPYV010000124.1:0-3363 GCA_036782555.1 Saprospiraceae bacterium | reverse complement strand
CAAATGGGTTATATAGTTGTGTGTGTGGATGGACGTGGTACAGGTGCCCGAGGCGAAGAATTCAAAAAGATGACCTACCTACAGTTGGGCCATTATGAAGCCATAGACCAGATAGAAGCGGCTAAATATTTGGGGAAATTACCTTACGTGGATAAAGATCGCATAGGTATATACGGATGGAGTTACGGTGGTTACATGTCGTCTCTTTGTATTCTCAAAGGCGCAGATGTGTTCAAAGCGGCTATAGCAGTGGCTCCAGTCACCAATTGGAAATGGTATGACAACATCTACACTGAACGATATATGCGCACACTTGAAGAAAATGAAGCTGGATATAGAGATAATTCACCCGTATATTTTGCTGACCAACTCAAAGGGTCTTACTTACTCATCCATGGTATGGCTGATGACAATGTTCATTTCCAGCATGCAGTGGAGATGGTCAATGCGTTGATAAAAGCCAATAAACAGTTTGATACTTATTATTATCCCAATAGAAATCATGGTATTTATGGAGGCGTTACTCGCTTACATTTATTTACAAAGATGAATGATTTTATATTGAAGAATATTTGATGATAAAGATAAAAAAATGAAATTTTCACAATACCACTTTGCGGATGAGATTAAACACAATCTTGAAAAAATGGGCTTTAAGAAGCCAACGGATATTCAGTTTAAGAGTATACCCAATATCCTCAAAGGGGAAGATTTATTGGCAATAGCACAGACAGGTACGGGCAAAACAGCTGCGTTTGCTCTTCCTATCATCCATAAATTGCATACTGAAAAAATTAAAGGGCGACCCGATGGTATAAAATGTGTGGTCATGGTGCCTACGCGCGAATTGGCTATACAGATACATGAAGTGATTCAAAAACTGGCCCATGGTACAAGAGTAGAAACATTTTCGCTCTTTGGAGGTGTGGAACAAGATCGCCAAATAGCCCAACTTCAGAAAGGAATAGATATATTGGTTTCGACACCAGGCAGGCTTTTTGACTTAGTGCACCAGGGTCATCTTTTTTTGCACCGTGTAGAAGTTTTGGTTTTGGACGAAGCCGACCACATGTTGGATTTGGGATTTATCAAAGATATACGTGATCTCATTCGTCACCTTCCCAAACAAAGACAAACTTTATTCTTTTCCGCGACTATTGATGAAGATATTAAAAAATTGGCTTATTCTCTCGTAAAAAAGCCCGTACGAATACAAATATCGCCCAAAGATCCTGTCTCAAAAAATGTGGACCATTACGTAATGCATGTCGCCATGGATGATAAACGCTATTTTTTGGAACGTTTGGTCAAAGAAAATCCAGAGTCTAAAATATTGGTTTTTGTACGTACTCAGGTTCGATGTGAGCGTGTACAAGCGGCTATGGCCCGCGTCAATATTGATGCCTTAGCTATTCATGGAGGCAAAGAACAAGAAGATAGGCTTAAAGTATTAGCGTCTTTCAAAAAAGGTGTAGTCGGAATGCTGATAGCAACAGACGTCTCTGCCCGCGGCATAGACATACCCCATGTGGACTTTGTAGTTAATTATGACCTACCAGAGCATCCAGAAAATTACGTACATCGTGTAGGTCGTACTGGGCGAGCTTTTAATAAAGGTTTGGCTTATGCTTTTTGTGATGAAAGTGAAAAAGAGTACCTCAACGCCATAGAAGAATATATAGGTAAACCCGTCAAATCTTTAGAAATGACACCCGATGGCTATCAAGAAATCAAGGTATTGACCGATAGTAAAAATCTAAGCCTGAAAGATATATTGATAGAACTTGAGCCTGTAAAAAATAAAAGATACGGTGTAAAAAAGAGTAAGAAATAAAAATTTATAGCTTCAAATTATATGTTTTCCCAATAAACTACTATTATTACCGTTATTTTGAGTAATTGAACACATTAAAATAAGTAAATATGAAAACCACTTTCTTATTGCTTTTTGTTTCGTTTTGTCAGCTGTTTATGTACGGTCAGAATCCACTCTTAGGTCATTGGGTTTTTAAAGATTTATCATCTGACAAGGTTGAAGAAATTACTGTTACGGAAGATAGCATTTTGTTTTTTGATAAAAGTGTGAAATTTAACAGTGAGGGTACTGTTGGTCAAATTATTGACGGTGTTTGGATTGATACTTATTGTCGTAGTCAAATAAGTTATACCATAGATTCAATTTTATTTGACCAACATGTTTGGATAAGCACCAAAGATAAGATAGGAAATGAATGCAGTAAGTGGTACTTTTTTGTTGATTATCCTTTTTTGTATGTATCTCATTTAAAAAAGTAAAAAGGGAATTTCAGATCACTGGGTGGGATGCAAAGCATATATAAACAGCAACGCACCATATAATCACATTAAAGGTTTGGGTATAGAAGATTTGATCATTAGAATCCATGAAAATATCACATTAGATGCGGACTGTACTACAAGTCATCAAGACACTACCAATGAATTTACTATGGCTTACAGTCAGAATATTGAAAAAATAGAAAGCGGAGTCAATGAAATTCATTTTAATGGAACGCATCATACCAAAACACACCTTCATCCTGACCTTAGGCATCTTTGTTTTCAGAGATATCGCATTTATCATGGCAAAAACGAAATACCTATTATCACAATAGCAGAGTATTTAAGGTATAAAAAGAATTTAGATTTGTTTTTTGCTTCCAAAGGTCTTAATAATGATGATTTTATAGTTTTGATTACAAGATATAATTATCCTGACAGAAGAGACACTAACGCGTTATTTAAGGAGGAAATATCGGGTCAAATACAAAGTTTTGAAATATACCGAGTGGAATGTTTTTAGAGCGGGCTAAGTTTTGGAGATAAGGTATGATAACTAATAATAATTAGGGTTGAAATTAATAAATTCAATCACATTAAATTGATAACCAATAATTTAATTTACTCCAAGTAAACCCTAATTAAGCACTAGACGATTTTTTCTCCTTTTCCCCATAAGGACAATGCCGACAACCACTGCCACAACAATAGCCTCTTGTTAAGTGGTAGTGCTCGGTAAAGACCATATATCCATTTTCATAATAGTAATCTTTGCCTTCTATTAGTGGCTTTTTCTTCGTCAAAATCTACTTATTTACAGTCACTCGTTGCGAATCTATCCACTGAGATAGCATGTGATATGATCCAAATAAAAGTGTGCAGAAAAACAGATTACCTAAAACAGATTTAGTTAAGAATGGTAGTCCAGCGGTGTAGGACATTAATAATCCTTCTAAGCCTTTTGGATAAATTGAGACTGGAGACATCCATGCACCAGCATTGGTAATTAAAAAAAACAGGATAGAAGAACTCAAAGCAGTTATAAATATGTTTTTAAACGATATT
>DAIPYV010000123.1:0-10525 GCA_036782555.1 Saprospiraceae bacterium | reverse complement strand
GTGTGGTGCGAGCGAACACATTGTATTTGATGATCACGTCGGCCCATTCATCATCTGAGAGGGCATCGAGTTCACTACCTGTGATAGCACCGTGTTCATTGGTGATATTCAACTTTTGGCCGATGCTTTTGGCTGTTAAAGCATGGTCTCCAGTGATCATTTTGACAGTAATGCCCGCAGAATGGCACTCTATGATGGCTTCCTTTACTTCTGGACTTGGTGGATCTATCATACCACATATGCCCAAAAATATCAGTCCGTCTTGTATGTCTTCATGCTGAATTTTGTTGGTTTCGGTATCCACTTGTTTAGATGCAAAAGCTATAACACGTTGACCCTGTGCGGCAAGGTCTTGAATGCGTTGTTCCCATTGAGCTACATCTATTTTTTCGATATCCACATCAGTCTGTACGTGATGGCACATGTGTACTATCTTTTCTGGTGCCCCTTTGACATAGATGGTATGAGGTCCATTCATCTTTTTGCCCAGTACCGCCATATATTTGTATTCGGAATTGAAAGGCAACACATCTATTCTTTCAAAGGTGCCTACATCCAAACCCGATTTTTTACCTAAGGTGATGAGTGCCCCTTCTGTAGGGTCT
This sequence comes from Saprospiraceae bacterium, assembly GCA_036782555.1. GTDB lineage: Bacteria > Bacteroidota > Bacteroidia > Chitinophagales > Saprospiraceae > OLB9. The sequence continues at coordinate 9,920 of DAIPYV010000123.1, read as the reverse complement.
CCGATGAGTCCCCATTTGCCCGATTCATCCTGAAGGATTTTGGCGTCATTACACCACAAGGAAGTGCGCAATATTTCTATAAACGAGGTATTCTTATCTAAGGCTTCTTTAGGTGAATCATTGAGAACTATTTGACCTGTGGGTTCGTATCCTGCACCCTCTACATTGTAGCTATGATGAGAAGTCATGACAGAGCGGACAGTCATTTCGTTTTTAGTAAGAGTACCTGTCTTGTCAGAGCAGATGATAGTGACTGAACCCAAAGTCTCTACTGAAGGCAAATGTCGGATGATGGCATTTCTTTTGGCCATTTTCTGAACACCAAGGGCTAAAGTTATCGTCATAAGTGCGGGCAATCCTTCAGGAATAGCGGCCACGGCTAGTCCTATTACCGCTGGAAATAGCTCCTCCACTGAAAAACCATGAATAAAAAAACCATACATGAAAAGCAGTGTGGCTGCAGCCAATATAAATATAGAGAGCACTTTGCCAAAAGCACCCATTTTTTGAATTAAGGGTGTTTCTATTTTGACCACGTCCTGAAGCATGTGGCTTATTTTACCTAATTCTGTGGATTCTCCAGTAGAAAACACTACAGCCCTACCTGTACCAAAGGTCACAACTGTACCTGAAAATATGATATTTTTTCTATCTGCCAGTACAGTAGCTTCATCAAGGGATTCAGCTGTCTTTTCTATAGGCAATGACTCGCCTGTCAGTGCAGCTTCTTGAGTTTTGAGTGTCTTACTCTCCAAAACACGCATGTCTGCAGGTACTTTGTCTCCAGCTTTAAGGAGGACAATGTCTCCAGGTACGAGTTCTGTAGAGGGTATTTCTATTCTGTGATTGTCTCGAATGACCACAGAGTGAAGAGAGAGCATTTTTTTTAGTCCTTCCAATGCACGTTCTGCCTTACCTTCTTGTAGGTAACCTATTAGCGAATTGACCAAGATGACGGCCCAGATGACACCTGTGTCTAACCAATCTCCCAGCCAAGCCGTGACGACCGAACTTGCAATAAGCACATAAATCAATACGTTTTTAAATTGGGCAAAGAAACGGAGCCACTCACTTATTCTACGTGGTTCTGGAAGTTCATTTTTGCCAAAAATAGATAGCCGTTCATGAGCTTCCTTTTCTGTCAAACCTGATTTTTGGGAAAGTAGGGCAACAGATTCCAGAGCAGAAATACCATGCCAATTTATCGCTTTTATTTCATCTTGTGTTAATTGTTTCATGGGTATAATATTTTTATTTGGTTATAGTTAGTTAGTACTAAAAGTAGTTTAGGTCTGTTCGTTCAAATCTACAGATTGTTCTTCATCATTTAATTTGTCTTGGTTCATTGTATGTTCTTCGTCAAAACTATTGAGTGTATGAGTCGATCTTTCATATTTGCCGCTCAGTTCATTGATGACAGATTTATCCCAGAGTTTGACGTGTGCAAAATAAGCGGCTCTACCTAAAACATGTGCGCCTACTGGAGCTGTTAGGATTATAAAGACAATGGTGGCTATAATTCGAGAAGTCACACCAAAATCATTGAAGGCTATGCCTGCTGCTACCAATGTTAAACCCACGCCCAGTGTGACAGCCTTGGTACTAATGGATGTCCTCATGTAAAAATCGGGCATGCGGATGCTTCCAATGCCCGCCAGAAGTGTGAATATTACACCTAATGTGGCTAAAACGGCTACCCATGTATCTCCCATAATGTTTTTTGTTTTATTATTGTCTTACTTTATTTTCAATATAATAGCTAAATGCTGTCGTACCCAAAAATGCAATTAATGCAAATATCATAGCTATGTCCAAAAAAGAATCCTTGTCAGAAATAATGGCATAAATGGCCATGATAGCTATACCTATGGTAATGACCAAGTCCAATGCTACTATACGATCTGCTAGACGTGGACCTTTATAAAATCTGACAAATGCCAATAGAATAGAGATAGCTAAGCCTGGCAATATGATGATTTGTAAATATTCATTGAGTGTCATTTTTTTATTTTTTATTTTTTTATCTCAATATTCTTAATAACCTGCGTTCAAAACCCATCTTTATATCTATGATGAAATCTTCGGGGTCATCTATATACATCGAGTGCACGTAAAGCGTTTTTTTGTCCGTGCTCACGTCTAGGCTTAAGGTACCCGGTGTGAGAGTAATAATATTGGCCAGTAAAGTTATTTCTAAATCTGTTTTGGCGTCAAGTGGCACGCCTACTATTCCAGGTTTCATATAGTTTTTGGGCGTGATGACATCGTAAGCTACTTGAAGATTGGCCTTGATGAGCTCTATGATGAAGTAACCTATAAAAATGATAATATTGGGTACTCTTAAGAAATAGCCTTTACGAGTCTTTTTGCCAGAAATCAAGTAGAGAATACTATAAGTCAATAAAAAACCAAAAATAAAATTGGATACTTCTTTGTCACCTGTCAGAGCGACCCAAATGATGGTCAATAGGATGTTGATGGTAAATGTATTGGTCATAATCTACTTTTTTATTTATTGGACTTTAAAATGGTCTCTATATAGGTCGTGGGGTCAATAAGTTGGTTAGAAACAATCTCTAAAAACGGAAGTAAATACACCCACAAAAATGAAAAACCAAGTGTTACCAACATTAAGCCTACCATAGACCCAACGAGTACATTTTTTCTCCGTTGAGGTAAGGCTTCATACTGACTTTTTACCTTGCTTTTTTCCATCTCGCATGGACTCCAGAATAGATTACTCCATATACGGACTATGGCCCATAGTGTAAGAAAACTAGCTGCAATGATACCTACGATGATAGCGTATTGGCCTGTATGGATACTGGACTTGAGTAGTAATATTTTGGGCCAAAATCCTGACAAAGGTGGTGTACCCACTACTGCAAACATAGCCACTGCAAACAAGATCGATAATAATGGATATTCTTTGTAAATACCACCCGTTTTGTCTATGTGATATGTACCACGCATCTTATAGACGACACCACTGATCAAAAAGACATTGGTTTTGGCTATGATATCGTGGGCCATGTATAATAGAGTACCTGATATAGCCAAGGTCGTAAATATACCCAAACCTGCCATCATGATGCCTATATGACTTATGATGAGGTAGGAAAAGATTAAACGCATATTTTTGGCATTGATAGCGCCTAAAGCACCTACAATCATAGTAATTACAGACAAAACTATAATGGTGTCTCTGATGAATGGATCTGCTATAAACAATAATCCAAACACTCTTAAAAAAGCATAGACACCTAATTTGGTCAATAGGCCACCAAACAAGGCAGAAATAGCTGCTGGTGGTGTATGGTATGAATCAGGGAGCCAAAAATATAGAGGAAACAATGCTGATTTTATGCCAAAAGCGATAAGGAAGAGAATACCAGCCAGATTGATGATAGTCTTATCTTCTAAGGCTGTGATTTTTACGGATAAATCTGCAAGATTGAGACTACCTAGGACACCATAAAGGATGGCTATACCCGTCAAAAAGATGACAGAGGCTAAGAGGTTGATAGTAACATATTTGACAGCTCCAGATAGCTGTGCACGCTCTCCACCTAAGGTGATCAGTACAAATGAAGTGATGAGAATGACCTCAAACCACACGTATAGATTGAAAATATCACCAGCTACAAATGCACCACACAAGGCCATCAATAGAAACTGTAACAAAGGGTAAAAACCAAAGGCTACGCGCTTACTTTTGACAGATACCGAGGCGTAACCGCCTACAGCTAGACCACATATAGAGGTCAACAATATCATCATCCCACTCAAACCATCTAAGACAAAAGTAATACCATAAGGTGCGGCCCAGTTACCACTTTGGGTGACATAGATTTCGCCGTGGCTCACTTGGATAAAAAGATAGACTGAGGTAAGGGAAAAGGCCAAAGTACCTAAAAACCCTATATATCTTTGATATTTAGGAAAAGGCCAAGCCATTAGCAAAACAATGGCAGTGATGAGGTTGATGAGTACCGGTAATATGACTATATTCGATTCCATTCGGAAATTTATTCAGATTATTAAAATTCTTTGGTGTCAAAATCGTAGAGGTCATCTGTTTTGACCACACGATAAGCTCTCTTGATAAGTATGATGGCAAAGGCCTGCAAACCAAAACTAATAACTATGGCCGTCAATATCAGGGCTTGTGGTATAGGATCTGCGTAAGCTTCAGTGATAATGTTGGCGTCTGCAGGTATAATGGGTGGATTACCTTTGCTGATTTTTCCTAATAAAAAAATCAATAGATTGGCCCCATTACCTAAAAGGATGATTCCAATAATTAAGCGTACTAAACTGCGCTGTAGTATCAAAAAAATACCTCCAGCGTACAAAACTCCAATACAAATAGCTATAATGACTTCCATTTACTTTGATTCTGCTATGGTTAATATAATAGTTAAACAAGCCCCAACGACTACAATATACACACCAATATCAAAAAATAACGCTGTCCCCAAATTACCTACAATGGCCACTTTTTCAGGATACCAGAGTCCTGTCATAAATGGCTTGCCAATAAACATAGGGGCGATACCGCTTACTAAAGACACTAAGAGACCAAACGGCATCAAAAAACCTGGGTGAAACGGCATATCTTTTTTGGCCTCTTGAAAGCCAACTGAAAAAGCATGTAATATCAATGCGATACTAGCGACTAAACCGCCTATAAAACCCCCGCCTGGCAAATAATGACCCCTCAATAATACAAATATTGAAAAGAGCAGTAATAATGGAAGTAAATACCTTGCCGCTATTTTTAATATAATTGAATTCATTACTCGTTGATTTGTTTTTTATCGTGAATGTACAATTTCAGTAAACTAAATACACCAATGGCCGCGATAGTCAGCACTACTATTTCTATCATGGTGTCCGCACCTCTATAATCTACCAAAATCACATTGACTATATTTTTTCCTTTGGCCATGATGTAGGAATTTTCTGCATAATACTGACTGATGTCTTTAGAGGCTTCATAACCCATGACTGTCAATGCTAAAACAAATATCATTGCTCCAAAAGCAATGGATAAAGCGCCATCTATGACATGTTTCCAACCCCATTTGAAAGGTATAAATTTAGGCAATTTGAATAATACCAATACAAATAATATCACTGTCAAAGTATCTATAGTAAACTGTGTCATAGCCAAATCAGGCGCCGAGTAAAAGACAAATATCAAACAAATGGCTAAGCCCGCTACACCCATGTAAGCCACGGCTACTGTCCTAGATCGACTGAATACAGCTAATAATACTGACGCTATCAATAATATGGCAATAATCACCTCATAAATTGTCAAATTCAGGAGTTTACCTAAGTGCAATTCGAAGCCACTTGTCTGTAATATCCTATCCGTCACAAGGAATATTGTCGCCAAAATTATGATTCTGATATATCGATTAAGGTTGCCACTTTGTAGTAAGTTGGTTATTAATTTTGCTCCTTCATTAAAAATTTCCGCTTTTTTTTCTAAGAAGAACTTAGGCCCAGGCTTATCTACCCATTTTTCAAAGGCATAAGCTGTATTGATTTTGATAGCTAAAAAATAAACTATTGAACCTGCCACTATTGTCACGCCACTCAGTAGTAGGACAAAATTAAATCCGTGCCATAGCTTGAGTGGTGAGGTGAAAGGTGCTTGACTCAAATAGGCTGTGATGTTCGCCACGAAAAGTTTTTGGACTATACCTGGAAATAGACCACCGCAAAGGCTCAGAATAGCTAATATCAAAGGTGGAATCCAAAGTGAAGGGTAGGGTAAATGAATCTTTGAAAATCTTTCAGGTAGGACACCACTAAAAGGCTTCCAGCCTGCCAAAAATCCTGAAGCAAAAAGTAAAATATTGGTTAAAACTAACAAAACCATGATGCTATGTGAAAAAATCTGATGATTTAAGCCCGCTTCATAAATTAAGTCTTTACCTACGAAACCCATAAACGGCGGTACACCACCACTACTCAATGCTGCCAAAAGTCCCGCCAATGCGACTGGCATTAATACTTGGCGCAACCCAGATAGCTGACCTATATCCCTAATACCTGTCTCATGGTCTATCAATCCAGTAATCAAGAATAAGGCGGCTTTGTACAAGGCATGAATTAAAATAAATATAGCTAGGGCTGTAAAGGCCTCAGTCGTATCCATACCTATCAAAAAGACCATGATGCCTAAAGCTGAGACTGTAGAAAATGCCAATATTCCTTTCAAATCTGTCTTGCTGATAGATACAAAAGCCGCGTAAATCATTGTCACCCCACCAAAAGCCATTAAACTGTAAGACCACACTTCCGTGCCACTCAATACTGGTGATATCCTAGCTAAAAGATAGACACCAGCTTTTACCATTGTGGCGGAGTGCAGATAGGCAGAGACAGGTGTAGGCGCTTTCATAGCTCCAGGCAACCAAAAATGAAACGGAAACTGTGCAGACTTTGTAATAGCACCCAAAAATATTGTTATAAAAATGAGCAGATAGCTGTCAGAGTTTTTAATCACGTCCGCTTGACTGATCATTTCACTGATATAGTATGTACCAGACACCTCTCCTAAGGCTATAAGTCCTACCAGCATAATCAAGCCGCCTCCGCCCGTGACAGCTAGCGCAGTGAGTGCCGAGTCTCGACTCGCTTTCTGTTCGAAATTAAATCCAATTAAGAAGAAGGAACTGATACTGGTTAACTCCCAAAATAAGAATAAACTCATCACATGGTCACTCAATATTACACCGTACATAGAGGCCATAAACATACCTAGGAAGGCAAAAAGTCGCCTTGAATCTTTGCCTGGCTTCATATAGCCACCTGCATACCAGAATATGAGTGTGCCTATGCCTGCTATAAGCGAGATAAACAAAAAGGCTAATGCGTCAAAATTCCATGCTAAATCAAAAGGTAAAACGCTGTTTGAATACGTTGATGTTTCGGATATTGATATACCTGAGAGGTACTGGCTAGTGAAATAAATCCACAAGGACAAAGGGAGTATAAAGAAAAACTTATTTATATGTTTGTCCCATTTTTCAGGCAAAACCAGAAAAAGCGGCATTATCAAAATTCCAATAAGTATGGCCCAAATCATATGTGTGTCGTTTTGTCATTAATTTTTGCAAAGATAGATAAAATTTAGTTTTTAGACTATGACTCTGGATGGTTTTTTAATAAAAATAGATTTAATAAATTCATATTTTCTTACTTTTTTTACATGTTAGCGACCATCTCTAAGTATAACAAATAAAATGGTGTAGGAAATTCATTAAAAAAGCCCGATATCCTTTCCATTTAGAAAGAAATATCGGGCCAAATTTTCATTATTAGAGGTTGCTGTAATTTTATGCCGGATGATTTAGTGAGTATATAATTTACTTGGCCTTTGTATTAAATCCAAATGAAATACCATATCTCCATCCGTCTTGCGCAGGTATCACGAAAGCATTGATAGGTATATTGAGTTTGCCAGATCTCAATGAGTAGCCAGCGGCAATGACGACACTGCTAGTGAGTTTTTCAGTTCCATTGCGATTGAGTCTAAATTCAGTGGGAGCATTTTCTGTATTAGGGACATCATCTACTTTAAACCATTGGCCATCCACTTCAAACATCTCCGCTCTGCGCACAACGTTTATAGATGGCCCGATGGCAAATTCCAAGCCATTGGCATTATTCCTAATACCATTGAGTACAGTTATGCTAGGAATAAATAAGCCTTGGTCTACACCAGATATCATAGGCAAAAACTCTACTAAGGCTTGCCATTTCCCCTCGCTTAGATATTGTTTCTCAAATTGGTAGCCCATCTGAAACATATAGGGATTTATATTAAAGCCGCCTTCATTGGTCGGGGCTTTTAATATCTGTGCGGCTGTGCCACTAAAAAATGTATATCCCATGCGTGGACCTGATAGGTTCAATCTTTGGTAATATGGATTATTAATGGAGCTTTCATAACTTTCGAGATTAGACAAACTGTTGGCAATAACTTTGTCGTTTTCTTTACCCACCATTTCATTTATACATATACTTATCATGGTATTTACCTTGGCTGGAATGTTGAGAAATTCCTTAACTATTTCCTTCTCAATAGACTTAGTTTCCATATTAAGAAGTCGTATTCTTATAAATATGGACTCTCCAAGTTTGTCTATACTGCCTGACATCATATACTGTACATCAAGTATTTCACCTGCTCTGGTAAGGCAAGATTTACTGTAACATTCGGAAGGTACTATCTCAGCCATAGCTAGTGCTTCGTAGATTTCGTATCTATCTACTGTCTCATAAAGTCCATGTTTGCTGATTTCGATTCGTAAAAGTTCAGTCAACTCTGGTTGGTTGAGTTGTGTGTTGGTAGCATCAAAACCGATAATGGCCAGCTTTGGTAATTGTGCTGTAAGCAGGCCTGCTGTAAAAACTAAAACTAAAGATAAAATTAAATTTTTCATGACTAAATTTTTATTTGTTTTAAAATGATACTGCAAAGGTACTATCAAGCCAATTAATAGAATTATCGAATAATAATGTACTTTTTTTATTATGACAAAAATAATATAATTAACAATAAATTTACAATTAATTTTTCTATTATTATTTCATATTGTTAAAAATTATTAATTTTGTATTTTTTTATAATAATTATTAAACTAAAGTAAACTTAATTAATTAAAATTAGATAAATGGAGACACAGTTAGCACTCATCAAAGTATGTAAAGGTAAAGCTGGTGATAATAATCTGGCTCATATTCTTTCAGAAATATTACATATTAATCTTGATGCAGCTTATCGCCGCATGCGCGGGACGACACCATTGACATTGGATGAGGTGACAACGATATGTCATCACTTCCAAGTCTCTATGGATGCAGTAATGTCTTATAAAGGAAGTCTCGTCCCTTTTCAGTTTAATTCTATGTTTCAAGATAAGTTTCATATTTTGGAATATCTACAAAGTATAAGAAAAGCGATGAAGGAGATGAGCAAAGTACCTAGGGGAATGCTTTCTTTGACGGCTATGGATATTCCTTTTTTTAGACAGTTTGGACATAAGAGTTTGAGCAGGTTTAAGTTGTTTTTTTGGCAAAAGTCAGTTCTAAATCTCGAAATATATCGGCACAGTAGATTTTCAGTTGAGGAAGAGGTTGAAGATTTTGAGCATATTGTAGAAGATATTTACTTTTATTACCATGGAATAGACTCTTATGAGATTTGGGCACCTGAAACATTGGACACAACTATAAAACAAGTACAATATTATTTAGAGTCTGGCCTTTTCCAGTCGTTGGATGATGCAGTAAAAATATGTGACTCTCTGGATAAATTACTAGATAAACTTGAACGAGAGGCCGAGATTGGTAAAAAATCAATACTCAATCCAAAAGGTGAGCTTTCTTCATCATTTAAAATGTATCAGAGTGATATTTATCTATCCAACAATTGTATTCAAGCGCATATGGGCGCACAAGTGTTTACTTATATATCATTCAATTCGTTTAATAACATTATGACCTACTCACCAGAATTTTCTCAGGAGTGCTCTATGTGGGTAGATCAATTAAGGTCGAAATCCATACTTCTTTCAGAGGTTTCTGAAAAATTGAGGTATAGGTTTTTTGTAGAGTTGCGCAGGAAGATTGCACATTTAAGGCAACAAATAGGACACAATTAGACTAATCCAGGTCTGTGTCCTCATCGCCAAAAAACAAATCCATATCTTCTTCATCGTCTTTTTGTAATCTGTCCATAAGGTCGTATTTATCTTGTTGAGAAAAGTCAACGCCAGGTGGATTAAATAGCCCCCATTCATCCTCTATAGCACACTTGGGATCAAAAGTGACTACCCATATTTTGAATAAATCTCTAAATTTATCTACTTGGTCGTTCAGTATTGTGAGGTATTCAT
>DAIPYV010000122.1:0-10572 GCA_036782555.1 Saprospiraceae bacterium | reverse complement strand
TTAGAAGGTTATTATACGGGAGGCACCATACATTTTGTTATCAATAATCAAATAGGATTTACTACGGATTATGATGACGCCAGATCCTCTACTTACTGTACAGCTGCAGCGAGTTTGGTTCAGGCACCTGTATTTCATGTCAATGGTGACGATCCTGAGGCTGTAGTTTTTGCGGCTGAACTTGCCGTAGAGTATAGACAAAAATTCAACAATGATGTCTTTATAGATATGGTATGTTATCGTAAGCATGGACATAATGAAGGAGATGATCCTAAGTTTACTCAACCTACCATGTATGAGATTATAGATAATCACCCCAATCCACGTGAAATTTATCTCAAAAAATTGATAGAGAGAGGTGATGTTAATGAAGGAAAAGGTGAAGAGTTAGAGCAGTCTTTTTGGAACGAGCTGCAAAATAGATTGGACATGGTGAAGCAAAAGGCTTTACCTTATAAATACCAAGAGCCTGAACAACATTGGCGAGAATTGAAAAAAACCATTGATGTCAGAGACATGGTCAATCCTGCCACAGGAATATCAAGAGAGAATGCTGATAAAATTTTAAATCATCTGATGCAGACTCCCACTGATTTTACACCTAATAGTAAGGTCAGTCGCCTCCAAAAATCTAAACAAAAACTGCTTGATGATAAACAATTAGATTGGGGATTTGCTGAATTACTAGCTTATGGATCAGTCATGATAGATGGTTTCAATGTGCGTATGAGTGGTCAAGATGTCAAGAGAGGAACATTTTCACATAGGCATGCCGTATTTTTTGATGCTAAGACAAATAAAGGATATAACAGACTTAATAACCTTGAAGGTGCCAATGGAAAATATTTAGTTTATAATTCATTACTTTCTGAATTTGCAGTTTTGGGTTTTGAATACGGATATTCATTGGCTTCTCCGGACCATTTGGTAATCTGGGAAGCCCAGTTTGGTGATTTCTACAATGGCGCACAGACTATCGTGGATCAGTTCATCAGCGCTGGTGAAAGTAAGTGGCAGCGCATGAGCGGACTAGTAATGCTTTTACCACACGGCATGGAGGGTCAAGGTCCTGAGCACTCAAGTGCTAGATTGGAAAGATTTTTACAAATGTGTGCCGACTTCAATATGATAATATGTAATGTGACCACACCTGCTAATCTCTTCCATATGCTCAGACGCCAATTAGCTATGCCATTCAGGAAGCCATTGATACATATGTCACCTAAATCTATGTTAAGACATCCAGAATGTATAAGTTCTATTGACGAGGTCACGGGTGACACCCAATTTATGGAAGTGATTCCTGACAAATCTGTTAAAAAAGCTAAACGCGTTTTATTCTGCTCTGGAAAAATTTATTATGATCTCAATCAATACAGAGTAGAAAATAAAATCAAGGATGTGGCTATAGTTCGCATAGAACAATTGTACCCCCTTCCTGAGACAGAGATACGAAGTATTATGAAACAATACGGTAAAGCAGAGTTCGTATGGGTTCAAGAAGAGTCAGAAAATATGGGGGCTTGGTCTTATATAATGAATCGTTTTAGAAAAGACCCTTTAGAGGTTGTGGCTCGTAAAACTTCAGCTTCTCCCGCTACAGGATTTAAGAAAATACACGATGCGCAACAAGAAGCAATTATAAAAACTGCTTTCGGTGCTTAGTCATATAAATATATATAGCAAGGTTCTCATATTTTTGGGAATCTTGCTATTTGTCTTATCATTTTTCCAAGCAACTTGGGGGCTAGATGCTATATCGATATTCCTTCTTTTGGTTGGAATATTATTAGCCAAAAATAATTTTATTGTATTCAATCCTAACTTGGGTCTATTGATGTATTATGGGTTATTACTTTTGGTCATGGGTATTGCTTATTTTATGTGGTTTGTATAATTATAACTCTTTCAAGATAGAAAAGCAAATAATTTGTGGCTATTTCTTTAGTTTTAGAGGGTATATTTCAGTCTGCCTCCCCGCCAAATAATAGAATTTATTACCATCAAAATAACCATTTTCTTCTAACATTATCCGTACAGATTTGTCCCATTCTTTTATGAAGTGTGTGGTATTGAGTTCTATAGAATAAGCCGTATTGGGATATAAAAGATAATCACCTGACCCTTCAACTCCGTTTTGAGCATCCCACATACCGATGGTAGGTCCTGCAGCATGACCGTGACTACCCAATGGATGAGAATAGATGGACGGCGTTATACCTTCGGCCTTAGCTTTACTAAGAGCTGAGAGTAATATTTCATTGCCTGATCTACCTGTTTTGAACTCGTCAGTGAGGATATCTTGTAGCCTATTGGTTAGGTCCATAACCTTTTTTAGGTACTCAGGCACAGATTTTTCACCAGGTTTTAAAACATAAAAATGTTGTTGTTGATCTGTATAGAGTCTATTGTAAACAATGCCAAAATCCACGTGTATTAGGTCACCATATTGTACGATATCGTTTGGAGGACGGTGAGCAAAGTTTCTTTGACTTTCATCATTGTTGGCGTCAGCTCTTTGAATAGCTACAGTAGGGTGAAACCATACTTCTAAACCGAGTTCAATGGCCAATTCCCGTAGGCGCCATATGATATCTTCAGTAGAGGTTTCGCCTACAACAATAAATTTTTCACTAAAGCCAGTTTTAATAATTTTTCGTCCTAAATCCGTAATGAATTTATAAAATTCAATTTCCATAGGCGATCTCGTCTCCAACCAGCCCACGGCCAATTTTTCTGCAGAGACTATTCTGTTTTTATAAGCTTCAGGAAGATACTTCATAAACAATTCCATTTCTGTATGCACCATACCATCAGCATGTGCATAATTTTCAGAAATATTGATACCTATTTTTTTAGGATTGTATTTATTTATGACATCCATCAAAGCATCCCATTGGTTGGGAAATGTTTTCATATCCCATTCCGCTTTTAATATTTTACCGACATCATATCTGGCTATAGCTATTTTTTCTAATGGACGGCCTTGCCCTGGGTTGTAAAAAACCATGATTGTGCGCCTTCTAGCCCCCATCCACGTCGAAGGTAACATGGTTTTCATTACAGGGTCTTCATTGTACTCCCTTGAAATAAGTACCCACATATCAATACCAGCTCTAGTCATCAGTTCTGGTAAAATATGCGTCATTCGATATGAAATCATACTATCTACCCAAATGGACTGATCCTTGGGTGACATAGTTTTGGGCAGTTGGCTGTGGCCTACTGTACTGAATATTATAAGAACTACAGTTGATAACAATCTCCATTCTTTCATACTGTAAAAATTATTTAAGTAAAGACTATAGAATCGTAAATAATTATTGATTAATCACAGAAATGTTGGCCCACCTTATAAATAAACTCTTCTCCTAACCTCAACTGCTCACGGCTAATAAACTCATTAGGTCTGTGCGCTTGAGCTATATCTCCCGGTCCACAGATAATGGAATCAAAACCAGCTTGAGCAAATTGTCCTGCCTCGGCAGCATAAGCAACAGTGTGAACATTGGAATTGCTTAATATCTGGTTGACCCACTGCACTAATTTGGAATCTTTTGGAGTATCTAATGGTGGTACTATGGGGTGATTTAATCTTGTTTCTATTTTAAATCCTGGCATTTTGGATTGATACTGTTTTTCAAGATTTTTGCAGTAAATAGCAAATTTTTGGAGTATATCTTCTATACTATCTCGGGGTATGACTCTAATATCCCATTTAAAAACACACTTATCCGCAATGACATTCGGTGCGATTCCACCATTGACTTGTCCAATATGAATAGAAGTATGGGGTGGCGTAAATCTATTATCTATGTGTCCTGCATCTACCAATTGTAGCATCAATGATTCTAGATAAATGATGAGTTGGGCACTGATATGAATAGCGCTGACCTCCTGCATGATTCGGCTACTATGCCCTGCTGAGCCATAAACAGTCGTCTCCATGACACAAATCCCTTTTTGACCTACGACTGTCTGCATCATAGATGGCTCGCCAATGATAGCAAATGCAGGACGCTCACCATATGTACGAAGGATGTCTTGTGCCAGATCTGGTGCAGCCCAGCATCCTATCTCTTCGTCATATGAGAAAGCAAGATATATAGGTCTTTTTAACTGCATTTTCTGAATTTTTTCTAGATTGACCAAACAACAAGCTAAAAAGCCTTTCATGTCGCAACTGCCGCGCGCATAAAGATTTCCGTCTTCTTTGGCAGTCAATTGGAAAGGGTCAGTATGCCAATCTTGGCCCTCTACAGGTACTACATCCATATGGCCTGAAAGTATGACTCCGCCATCTACCTCAGGTCCTATCCGACAATGAAGGGATGCTTTGCTGCCATCTTCATTTTTGACTAAATGATAGGGTATATTGAGTGGGGTTAAAAAACCAATGATATAATTCAATACAGGAAGATTGGACTCACCTCCTAATACCGGAATTGCCACCAAATCATTTAGAATTTTTTCTACTTTTGTCATTTTAATTTTTATTTAATTCCATCCAAACCACACAGCCACCGTCAATACAGTCCATGAGAGAATAAGTATATAGATGACTACAGGGAAAATAAATGTTATCCACTTATCGAGGGGTACTCTTAATAGAGCCAACATGGCTATTAATCCACCTAAAGTAGGATTAATAAGATTGGTCACTCCATCACCTATTTGAAAAGCCATAATAGTGCATTGGCGTGTAAGACCTAATAAATCGCCTAATGGTATCATAATAGGTAAGGTAGCTAAAGCCTGGCCACTACCTGAAGGTATTAAAAAATTAAGAAATGATTGGCTTATGGTCATGGCTATTGCTGTAAAACTAGTGGGTATTTGTTCTAACACATTGGAAAGATAAAAACTAAAGGTATCTGTCAGCTGCCCCATTTCTAATAATACACGAATCGTTGCTGCGAAACCCACCATAAAAGCTCCAGGTGCAGCCATAGATAATGAGGCGTAAATAGTTTCTCCCATTTGATGTCCACTCATTCGACTACTCACTCCCGCTACTACTGCCACAATAAGAAAAACAGCTGCTATTTCATTGATAAACCAATCTAAATTAAAAACTCCGTAAAGCATAAAAGCCAAACCGCTTAAAAATATACTCAAGATAAGTAAGTCATTTTTATTGATAGAATAATGCTGTAGATTTTTACTTAAACTTATACTTTTTATTTCTTCTGGTTGCTGCCTTTCATCTACAGAGCTATCTATGAGTTTGTTGAGATATCGGACATTAAAACCTGCTAAAATGCCTAATGCAGAGAGACATAGTAAACTTCTAAGGATTGCTCCAGAGAATATCTGCATTTCAGCTATTTGATGACCTATACCTACTGTGTAAGGATTGATAGGCGAAAGGCCAAAACCGACTGTAATAGCTCCTACGCTTATCCCCGCTGCCAATAACAAATCGCCTCCTATAGCTATGCTGAGAACAGCGGCTACAGGTACTATGGCTATATTGTTTTCATATCCTACAGCTACACCCAGAAGCCCAAATATAAAAGTACTTAAAACGACTATAAGCTGACGCCTCTTGAGGCCAATTTTTTTGATAAGTGCACCAATGACATTTTCTACCATGCCACTTTTATCTAAAATCCCAAACATAATCGCACCTGCAAAAACTGCAAATATGATCTCTGATGCCGTCTGAAATCCTAATCCAATAGCTCTAAATATATCAAAAAAACCAATTTGAATGTCATCAATAAAAGTAAATGTACCAGGCACGACCCTACTTTTACCATTAATTATTTCTCTATCAAATGCTCCAGAGGGAACTATATAAGACATGACAGCTACCAAAATAATGATACCAAAAATTAAAACCACTGGATGTGGCAGTAGAGATATTTTTAATTTTTCTCTTGACATTTTTGTAATTAAAAAAAGAGCTGATTATGATACATCACAAACAGCTCTTTTCTTTAAAATTTTTATAAAGATTAAATCAACTTACTTATTTAATACTTTAGCCATAGTGATACCTATATCCGCCGGTGAATGAACTACATGAATACCACATTCTGCCATGATTTTCATTTTGGCTTCAGCAGTATCATCGTGACCTCCGACTATGGCTCCAGCATGTCCCATAGTACGTCCTTTAGGGGCTGTTTGGCCCGCTATAAAACCAACTACAGGTTTTTTATTGCCTGTTTCCAAAATATATTTAGCGGCTTGTGCTTCGTAGTTTCCACCAATTTCACCTATCATAACGATGCCATCTGTTTCTGGATCTTCCATCAATAATTTGACAGCATCTTTTGTAGGCGTGCCTATAATGGGGTCGCCACCTATACCTATGGCTGTAGATATACCCATACCTGCTTTAACTATTTGATCGGCAGCTTCGTATGTCAATGTACCTGATTTCGATACGACACCTATTCTTCCTTTTTTGAATACAAAGCCAGGCATGATACCGACTTTAGCTTCGTCTGGTGTGATGACACCTGGACAATTGGGCCCTACGAGGGTGCAATCAAATTTTTCTATAAAAGCTTTAGCTATCACCATGTCTTGAACAGGAATACCCTCTGTTATACAGATAATGACTTTTATGCCTGCTTCTGCCGCCTCCATGATAGAATCAGCTGCAAAACCCGGTGGTACAAAGATGATAGAAGTATCCGCTCCTACTTGTATAACCGCTTCTCTTACTGTATTAAATACGGGTTGGCCTAAATGCTCTTGTCCACCTTTCCCTGGAGTCACACCACCTACTACATTGGTGCCGTACTCAATCATTTGAGTGGCATGAAATGTACCTTCTTTTCCAGTAAAACCTTGAACTATTATTTTTGAATTCTTATTGACTAAAACGCTCATTCTTCTATTATTTTTTCTTTTTTTCTATTAAAATTATCTCCTCGCCATGTTGCTTCATTAAATGTTTTTCTTTGGCAAATTTTTCAATATCTTTATCTAAATCTTCTTTGTCTTGTATTGCCATGGCTATGTCTTCATTTAGCTTGGATTTTTCTTTCTCTAATTTTGATATGGTAGATTTAAGTTTTTGGTGCGCAAATATATTGTGCTTATCAAAAAATGCTAGCCACACAATAAAAAGTACAGTTACAATAGTAAACTTATTAATCCAAGACGAAGATATACCTAAAAAATCAGCGATATCTTCTATTATTTTCTTATTTTTTTTGGCCATTTCACCTTTGTTTTATGGTACTAAAATACACGAGACCTTTAATATATGAGATTTCCCACTTAAGGGAAATCTCATTTAAAATTTTGAATTGCAAATATAGGTATTATTTTATTTTACCTATACAAGTCTATATGTTTTTTGGTAAATTTATATAAAATTAACCTAAAATAGCTCTGCCTGGATAGTAAGCTGAATCACCCAATTCTTCTTCAATCCTGATAAGTTGATTGTACTTAGCTATTCTATCACTTCTAGAAGCGGAACCCGTTTTAATCTGTCCTGCATTAAGTGCTACAGCGATATCAGCTATTGTGGTATCTTCTGTTTCACCTGATCTATGGCTAATAACCGAAGTAAATCCGTGTCTTGTAGCCAAATTGACAGCGTCTATTGTTTCTGTAAGTGAACCTATTTGATTCACTTTTATCAAAATAGAATTGGCGGACTGCTCGTCTATTCCTCTTTGAAGTCTTTTGGTATTGGTCACAAATAAATCGTCCCCTACCAATTGGACTTTATTGCCAATCTTTGAAGTTAATAGACTCCAGCTTGCCCAATCGTCTTCATCCAATCCATCCTCGATAGAGAAAATAGGGTATTTTGCAGCCCACGATGCCCAATAGTCAACCATCTCTTCACTTGATATTTTACGACCATCAGATTTGTGGAAGTGATATACTTTCTCCTTAGCGTCATAAAACTCTGATGCCGCTGCATCCATGGCTATCATGATATCTTCTCCTGGCCGGTATCCTGCCGTTTCAATAGCTTTGAGGACTATTTCTATGGCTTCTTCATTGGATTTGATATTGGGTGCAAAACCACCCTCGTCACCTACGTTAGTAGAATATCCTTTGGATTTGAGTACAGCTTTCAAATGGTGGAAGGTCTCTACGCCCATTCTTAATGCTTCTGAAAATCTATCAGCACCTACTGGCATGATCATAAATTCTTGAAAATCTATGCTGTTGTCAGCATGTGATCCACCATTCAAGATATTCATCATAGGCACAGGCATAATGTGTGCGTTGACACCACCTAAATATCTATAAAGAGATTGTCCTGATTCTTCGGCAGCTGCTTTCGCCACAGCCATAGATACACCTAGTATAGCGTTAGCGCCCAAAACAGATTTGTTTTCAGTACCATCTAGTTCTATCATCATATCATCTATGTATCGCTGTTCGTATACATCTTCACCTATGAGCGCATCACATATTTTGTCTTCTATATTATTGATGGCATTGAGGACACCTTTTCCTAAGTATCTCGTTTTGTCATTGTCTCTTAGTTCTACAGCTTCATGTTTCCCTGTGGAAGCACCTGATGGTACTGCAGCACGGCCCATGATACCATTTTCTGTATAGATATCCACTTCTAATGTTGGATTGCCTCTCGAGTCTAAAATTTCTCTGGCTCTTACATCTACTATTACACTCATGTTTTTCTAATTTTTAATTGTTTTTTGATTGTTTAACTAATTGTATGAAGTCATCAAATAAATATCTTGAATCATGCGGCCCTGGATTAGATTCTGGGTGATATTGTACTGAAAAAGCTGGATAATTTTTGAGTTTTATGCCTTCTATAGTATTGTCATTAAGGTTTTTGTGGGTGATTTCTACAGTGTCTTTCTTGTCTAAAACATCTTTTTCGCTTACCGAAAAACCGTGATTTTGTGACGTGATTTCACATTTTCCAGTTTGGATATTGATGACTGGATGATTGGCTCCTCTATGTCCATGATGCATTTTATAGGTGCTTATGTCATTAGCTAATGCCAAAATCTGATGACCTAGACATATCCCAAACATGGGTTTTTCTGTTTTTAATAACTTTTTTACGGTATCAATGGCATAGGCCATAGCCGCTGGATCTCCTGGCCCATTGGACAAAAAGTAGCCGTCTGCATGGTATTCTAATATTTCTTCAACATTGGACTGAGCTGGAAAAACTCTTAAACTAGCACCTCTTTGATTGAGTGATCGAAGGATATTTCTTTTCGTTCCGAAATCTAAAACAGCTATCTTTAGATCCGCATTAGTGTTGGGCATATCATATGCTTCTCGAGTTGTCACTTGACTAGCGAGCTCCAATCCTTCCATAGAAGGTACAGCTTTAAGCCGATTTTTTAGCTCCTCAACGTCAAATATTTCGGAAGAAATAATACAGTTCATCACACCTTTGTCTCTGACGCTTCTTACTATGGAGCGAGTATCAATATCGTGAATGCATACAATATTATTTTTTTCAAAATAAGTCTGTAAATTCTCATCTGCCATAGGACGACTGTATTCTTTATTGAAATTGCGGCATATCAATCCAGAAATTTGTACTTTTTCCGATTCTGTATCTTCTGCTTTTGTGCCATAATTGCCTATATGTACATTGGTCGTCAATAACACCTGACCAAAGTAGGATGGATCCGTAAATATCTCTTGGTAGCCTGTCATTCCTGTGTTGAAACAGATTTCGCCGGTGGTGGTACCTATTATGCCGGCAGCTTTGCCTTCATATACAGAGCCATCATCAAAAACTAAAATTGCACGAGGTAAATTAGAAGATTGGATATTCACTGATTAATATTTATTAATTCAGGCGCAAAAATAATACTTAAATATGAATTATACCTAAAATTAGTTATTAATATAAAAAAACTAGCTAATAAACTAAAATTTTTAGTATGTTGAATGAAGTGGATTTGGTTAAAATACAAATCTTCGCAATTAAAATTGTTAAATATGTGTTTACCAATATTTTTCAATTCTTCACAAACCTCCCTATTTGCCTGTTACCCATTTTATCCTCTATCACTAAATGATATAGGCCATGAGGTAAATAATCTACCTCTAAACTGATATCCGCCGTTGCATCAGGATAATAACCTGTCTCATGGGCTCTACCTTGTGTATCTATTATAGAGTACTTAAGAGGATATACCACATTTTCATTGACTTTTACATGGAGCCTACTTTGTGTGGGGTTAGGATATAGACGCAGGACATGCACAGTATTTTTTAATTCCTCGGTAGTGACCATGACACTTTGGGGCAAGTGCCAGTATTTGTCTTTGTGACTGCACTCAGGATCGAAGCAGCCATTGGGGCCGAGCCGCATGAGGTAGGGAAGTTTTCCTGTCCACTCAGGAGGATTTATCCAACCCGACATCAAGAGACTTCCATCATACAATTCATTAATGGTTGAACAATCCATATACCTTCCTGACCCGTCAGGATATTGTGCCACCATCCAATGATGCCACAATAAGTTTCCATCTGGACTATAATTAGAGATAAAAGGAGCAAATGAAAAAGTAAATACCCTATTTTCTATCTTTGCAGGATGGGGCAAACTGTCGAAATATCTATACCTACCCACTAAAACAATATTCT
>DAIPYV010000121.1:0-10665 GCA_036782555.1 Saprospiraceae bacterium | reverse complement strand
TTAAATTTTCTAAATATATGTGGCGGACAGCTGTCGGCGAGAGAACACCCCGCTTTTAGGTCTGGAAGGACCACTTTTTTATTGGGGTTTAACATTTTGGCCGTTTCCGCCATAAAGTGCACACCTGCAAAAACTATCATATCTGCATCTGTAGCCGCCGCTTTTTGTGCTAAACCCAGACTATCCCCGATATAATCCGCTATATCCTGAATCTCAGACTCTTGGTAGTAATGCGCCAGTATGATGGCATTTTTTTCTACTTTAAGTTTTTTTATCTCTTCGACTAAGTCCAAAGTCGGGTCAATTTCTATATCCAAAAATCCATTTTGGTCCAATGTGTTTTTGGCTTCTAAAACTTCTACTTCCATCATAATTTTAAAATTTAATTAAATACAAATATACACTATTTTTTGTAATCAATAGTAGCTTTTACTGCAAAATGATCTGAAAACTTTGTATCTATAGTTTCAAAAAGAAATACATCAAAGTTTTTATCTACAAATAAGTAATCTATTCTTAGCAGTGGTATTACTCCTGCATAGGTGGTACCTATACCAGAACCGCGTACTTTAAAGGCATCTTGACCCATAGCTGTCATGAGTTTATAGGTAAAAGACTGTGGAGGATCGTTTAAGTCCCCACCTAATATTATCTTATAAGGTGTACCTTCTGCGTGCTTTTTTATCATTTCGGCCTGTTTTATACGCACATAGTGTGAGTCTCTCACTTTTTTAATGATACTCTTGATGTCGTACCAAGCTTTTTTTCTATCTGTGGTGGGATTTTGGGCTAATTCCTCAGCCTCTACAGAAACCCTATTGGAAAATAGGTGATAACTGTATACCCGAATGGTATCATTAGGTAGTTTTATATCTGCCCAAATACAAGAGTTGGTGATAGTTTCAAAATCTATTTGACCCTTATTTATAAATGGATATTTAGAAACTAAGACAGCCCCTTTCTTTATATAATAAATATGATGTTTCCCAAAAATTTCTTTCAGTAGTTCATAAGCATAGTCGCCTACTTCCTGAACCATGAAAATATCTATATTTTCGTATTTTTTAAAATAATCAACAAAGGCTTGTTTTTTTTCTTTTTTGATGGACTTGTCTCTATGATATGCAAATGAAGCATGACTCATATTGAGCGTCATTATGGTAAGGGCATCTGAGGAGACTTCTGGAATTTGACTATTAAAACCAATGAATCCTTTGACTGACCCCCATCCTATAGCCAAGCAAATAATGGACGGCCATACATATCTTGGCTTCTTGAATACCCAATAAATAATAAATAAGACATTGATAATAAAAAGGACTGGAAAGAAAAACCCAAATATGGAAATCATCCATGTTATCTTGGAAGATAATGCAGTAGCCATATAAGCTAAAAATGTAGCTAATATGATTCCTAAATTAATCAATAAAATGGTTCTGTCAAAAAATAACACTATTCGCTTTTACTGGCTTGATACAGTACCTCCTTTTCTTCATCGGTGAGACTATCATAGCCCTTTTGTTTAATTTTATCCAATATTTCATCTACTCTTATACTGAGTGATTTGTTTTCGGTTTTAGTGTTTTGACGCACTAATCTTTCAGACTTATGCGCCACTTTCAAATGCGAAGCCCGTGATTTGGGTTTCCTTTTAAACTGTATGAAATCAATAAACCTGTTAAACCCTTCTGAGATATCTCTACCGTTGCGCAACATATGAATAAAGAAAAATCCAAAAAGTGTTCCTCCTAAGTGAGCCAAATGACCGCCTGAATTAGAAGAGGATTGTGTTCCTATGATATCCATAAATAGTATAAACAACCCTATAAACTTAATCCGAACAGGCCCTAATAATATCAAATACACTACATAGTCTGGTGCTATAGCTACTGCCGCAAAAGTCAGTGCCAGAGCCGCTGCAGATGCTCCCACAGCAAATGAACCCATGCTAGTAAAAAAACTGAAAGAAAGGACATAAACAAAAGCCCCGGCTAATCCCCCTAATATATAAAGAGGAAGTATCTTTCTATCTCCCAATAAATCGCCAACTATACCTCCAAACCAATATAATACAATAAGATTTGATATCAAATGCCAGAATCCAGCATGAACAAACATATGTGTTATGAGTGTCCAAGGCCTAAAAAGAAGAGTCATTACATCGCCTGGTAATGCTATATAGGGAAGAATATACTCTCCATATATAAAAGGCATAAAGGCCTGAAGCAGTGCGGTAATCACAAAAACTACCACATTGATTATCAATAGTCTTGTCACCATGTTACCATAGTCAAACGAGTTCCTAATATCTTGACCTATTGATCTAAACATAATTGTTGAGATTTAATCTACAGCTATAAGTTTAAAAAACATTATTGGTTTAAGTATTTAACGCAAATTATGCATTTTCCAGTATCTAATTAATAAAAATCCCAAAATAGCTCCAGCTACGTGAGCAAAATGACCAATCCCACTTTGCATTCCTCCCAATCCCATAAACATACCTATACCTATCAAACCTATTGCCATATACTTAGCTTTTATAGGTATGGGCGGTATCAACAACATCAATTGTACATTGGGAAACATAGTAGCAAATGCAGCTAAAACACCATAAACAGCACCTGATGCACCTAGTATGATACCCTGTGTAGCTAAAATCTGGACAGCGGATGCCAAAAGTCCACACGTAAGATATAGTATCAAAAATCTTTTAGCACCTAAAGCGCTTTCTACCATAGGACCAAGAAAGTATAATCCTAACATATTAAATAGTAGGTGCCTAAAATCACCATGCATGAATATATGTGTTACTATCTGAACGGGCTCAAATTTATACTCCACACCGTTTATATTGGTTTCTAAACCAGGATATACTAGCATAAAAAATCTGTCAAAACCTTGTATAGGAATAAGAAATCTCACCGCAAAAAATGCAATTATATTTATTATCAAAAGATTTTTTACCACCTCGGTTATTCTTGGCATCATAGACTCTATCGGATTATTAATTTATAAATAGATTAATCTTTGCAGAATATCTCGTCAATTAAAACGTTTTTGTATGTAGTCCTGTTCTATAATAATAAAACATTTTTTTCCTGAAGGACTAGAATAAGGTAACTGACATGCGAAAAGCTGATCAGCTATTTTGTCCATTTCTTCTTTATTGAGTATTCTTCCTTTTTTGATACTAGCGGATATAGCCATTGACCGCGCTATATTATCTTCAATACCTAAATCTACTTCTTTATGGGCTAGATATTGTTCAATTAATTGATGAATTAATTGATTAATTTTTATTTTTTCGTCTAGTCCAGCTGGCGTACCATGAATGATATACGTCGTCTGACCAAATGGTTCTATCTCAAACCCTAATTTATTGACATTAGGAAGTATAACGTTAAATATTTCACTTTCAGCTCGGTCTAAATCTACAGATCTAGGAAACAACTCTTTCTGAATACTTGCATTACCTTTAGTAAGGATATCTATATATTGTTCATAAAGAATTCGTTCATGAGCTGCTTGTTGATCAATAAGCATCATACCAGACTTAACAGGATAGACGATATATGATTTATTTAGCTGAATGGCAACACGATTTTCTGCACCATTTATCAAGGCTTCTTCATTATTTGATATAGTATAAAATTCGTTCTCTATAGCTTGTGCTCTGTCATGGAAATCTGTTGATGTATTTGAGATAGGTTGTACATCATTCATGCCTTTGTAAAGTTCTTCCCATCCTTTTACACTTTGTTTATCAGGCCGCTGGCCAAATCCACCTATTGCGGAATATTTTTCAGCTTCTGTCGCGTTATTTTCGATTTTTGATACTGAATTAAGTAAATTTTGATCCATCCCGAAATCTAACATAGGAGATACTGCATATTGACCTAAGCTATGTTTGACACATACACGAAGATAATTATACAATAATCTCTCATCGTCAAATTTTATTTCTGTTTTGGTAGGATGAACATTGATATCAATATGGGCAGGATCTATATCTAAAAATAAAAAATAAGCGGGATAAAGGTCTTTGGTCAAAAGGTCTTCATAAGCATTTCGAATAGCATGGTTGAGATAATGGCTTTTAATAAAACGATTGTTTACAAATATGTATTGATCGCCTTGTGTTTTTTTTGCAGCGTCTGGCTTAGTCACAAATCCCGAAAAAGTAGCAACTTCCGATTCCTCTTTAAGTGGAATAAGTTTGTCTGTATAGTGCTTGCCCAATATACCTATAATTCTTTGTTTGAGAAGCCCCCCATTAAGTCTGTATGTCTCGTTTTCATTGTGATGAAGATTAAAGGCTATTTCTGGGTTTGCCAAAGCTACTCTATGAAATTCATCAAGAATATGCCTCAATTCTACTGGATCCGATTTTAAAAACTTGCGCCTTGCTGGTACGTTATAAAAAAGATTTTTTACTGAGATAGAAGTGCCGACAGGAGCTTGTAATTTTTCTTGTTTAGAGATATGTGATCCTTCTATCACGAGACGATGGGCTACTTCATTATCTGTTTGACGAGTGATCATCTCTACGTGGGCTATAGCGGCTATAGACGCCAAAGCTTCACCTCTAAAACCCATTGTCTTTATGGTAAACAAATCATTGGCAGTTCGAATTTTTGAGGTCGCGTGTCTCTCAAAGGCCATCCTAGCATCCGTTTCTGACATACCTTTACCATTATCTATGACTTGAATACTTGTTTTTCCAGAGTCTTTGATGATGAGTTGTATCTGGGTAGCCCCCGCATCTATAGCATTCTCCATCAACTCTTTCACTACAGAAGCGGGTCGTTGTATGACCTCACCTGCGGCAATTTGATTAGCTATACTATCAGGTAGTAATTGAATAATATCTGCCATACTAGCTTTTAATTAGATAATGATTCTATCAGTTTCAACATCTTGTTTGAACTCAATAGCATGTAAGCCAAAAATAATAAAAACATAATAATCATTACCAACCGTATATTGGACCTTCTATTCTGTTGAGACCTCAATTCAGATGAGTCTATTCGGCTTTTGGCTTTAAACCCTCTGCGTATACGGTCTTTTATAGTATTTATATCTTCCTCTTTTTTATCTTCTTTATACGGGCTTAGGCGTTGCTCAAGTTCTTCTTTGACTGGGTCATAAAATCGGGGTTTGAATCCAAATTCCCGTGGTTTTATCTTACTTCCGAAGCCTATTTTTAACATATATACTGATCAAATTTTATAAACAGAATGGGTTAAGCATCAATATTAGCGTACTTGGCATTTTCTTCTATAAATTGTCTTCGTGGTGGTACTTCATCACCCATCAACATACTAAAGATTCTATCTGCTTCTATGGCATCATTGATAGTCACCTGACGTAATATTCTTGCGTTGGGATCCATGGTGGTTTCCCAAAGCTGCTCTGCATTCATTTCTCCCAAACCCTTATACCTTTGTGTTTTTATAGAATTATCTTCTTTACCATTGGAATAAGTTTCAATAGCTTTCTGTCTTTCTTCTTCATTCCAACAATAGACAGAGTTTTTACCCTTTCGAACTTGATAAAGAGGTGGTGCTGCTATATAGATATGACCTTGTTCAATCAATGGTTTCATATATCTAAAAAAGAATGTCATAATCAATGTAGCAATATGACTACCATCAATATCCGCATCACACATAATAACGACCTTATGATACCTTAATTTTTCAATATTAAGAATTTTTTCGCCATCCTTTTCCTCTATACTTACTCCTAGAGCCGTAAACATATTTTTTATCTCTTCGTTTTCGTAGATTTTATACTCTAGTGCTTTTTCGACATTAAGAATTTTTCCTCTTAGTGGTAGAATAGCTTGAAAATGTCTATCTCTCCCTTGTTTGGCTGTACCGCCTGCCGAATCCCCCTCTACCAAAAATATCTCCGATTCTATAGGGTCTTTAGAACTACAATCTGAAAGCTTACCAGGTAAACCCGAACCCGTCAAAACGTTTTTGCGCTGAACCATTTCTCTGGCCTTACGTGCAGCGTGACGTGCTGTGGCGGCTAGTATCACTTTATCGATAATACGGCGCGCCATAGATGGATTTTCTTCCAAATAGGCTTTAAGCACATCTCCTACACATCTAGATACTATTCCTGTTACTTCTGAATTGCCCAATTCACCTTTTGTCTGACCCTTAAATTGAGGCTCAGGTACCTTTACAGAAACTATGGCTGTCAGCCCTTCCTTAAAATCATCCCCAGCCACATCAAACTTTAGTTTAGCAAACATGCCATTGTCGTCACCATATTGTTTGAATAGTCTGGTAATAGCCCTTCTAAAACCAGCAACGTGCGTACCTCCTTCGCGGGTATTGATATTATTGACATACGAAAAAATATTTTCCTGATAGCCCGTGTTGTATTGCATAGCTACCTCTACCTCTACATTGTCTTCTTTTCCTTTTACGTGTATAGGGTTTTCAATCAATGGCGTTCTAGATTCATCCAAAAACTTTACAAACTCTTTTAGACCTCCTTCTGAATAGAAAGCCATAAATTTAAATGTACCATCTTCATTCTTCTCTCTTTCATCGGTAAGTGAGAGCTTTAACCCACTGTTTAGATAAGCAAGCTCTCTTATTCTGCCTGCTAAAGTATTAAAGCTGTATACCGTTTCTTCAAATATTGTAGCATCAGGTCTGAATGTTACGTAAGTTCCGGTTTTGTCCGAGTCACCAATCTCTTTTACAGGTCCAGTAGGAATTCCTTTGCTATATTCCTGCTCGAACATTTTACCTTCTCTGTGTACTTCTACGCGTACATAATCAGATAGTGCATTGACACATGATACGCCCACTCCATGAAGGCCACCTGACACTTTATAAGTATTTTTGTCAAATTTACCCCCAGCATGTAGTACAGTCATTACGACCTCAAGAGCTGATTTTTGAAGTTTTTCGTGCATGCCCGTGGGAATACCGCGCCCGTTATCTGTTACAGTAATAGAATTGTCCTTGTGTATGGTGGTATGTATCTCCGAACAATAGCCAGCTAAGTGTTCGTCTATGGAGTTATCTATAACCTCCCAAACTAAATGATGTAATCCCTTAGTATCTGTACTCCCTATGTACATACCGGGTCTCATTCTTACGGCTTCTAGTCCCTCTAGTGCTTGTATATTTTCAGCACCATAGCTGCCATTTTGTGGCGGTTTGTTTTCGCTCATATATATTTGTTACTATTTATGCTATTTATATTTTAAAATAGGAGTGCAAAGATACGATATTTTTTACAATAATTGATGATATTTTTAGATAAATTGGTGCAAATCATAGGGTCTTAAGTTTACATATAACGGAATCTTAGACTATTTCTGATATTAAATTTATTACAGCTTATGACTAACTTAACAGAATTAATCTTATAACTGTCATCCATATTCTGGAAATATCTTTATAAAAATACCAATGGCTACCTTTTCAGAAAAAAATCCAAAAATGACCTGTATATAAAATTATACATTAAAAGAATCATGTTTAAACCCGATTTTTACTCTTTTACACCATCATTTAGTGTATACATTTATGGCCTAAAACTGTCTAAATGTTGCATAACAGCACTAGAAAAATTATTTGCCATAAACTCCGCTAAGAAAAAGTCACTTGGAAAGGGTTCCAAATTTTTTGTCATCTTCTTCTTTGTCTCATCGCTCAAAGCTTCTTTATCACCATCATATCTTGCACCAAAAGTATCAAATGTGTGAGCAATATTTACAGGAATATTATTTAGTGTTTGTTTAGTTTTAGTATCAATTATTCTAATTTGCCCCCTTAATTCTGAAAATTTATCACGATATACTTCTGTAATTGTGGCACTTAAATCCTTGTAAATCTCCTTTTCTATCCACACTTCGACACTATCTCTTTTTTCTTTCACTTTTTCAGTACGGACCAATACTTCTTTGCTTTCAGTATACCTTTCTGCTCGTTCTCTTTCCGGACTAAAAAAAATTTCCAACAAGTCTACCATAACAATATAGTCAGGATATTTAAAATTTTCGGACTCTATACCATATTCTACCCATTTCTTATTAAATTTAGCAATAGGCATGCTGGCAATATGCTTTTCAATATCGAAGCTATGAAAATCCATTAATTGGTTATTAACTCTCAATGCCACTTGCAAAATGCCGGCTTTATGTGCCTTTTGTCTCCAGATATGTACGTCATTGTAATGTGGACGCATAGCCATAACTAAAGCAAACTCATCGTAGGCTTTTCGACCCAAACTTCTATCTTGATTTAATTCAGCTATCTGTAATATCTTTTGACCATTTTCAAAATGATAGGCGCACGCCTTGTCTTCAGCTTCGATGATGAGAGCGTTAAAATTTCTAAAGTCAAAATCAGCTTCGTATCCATCCTTACTTATGAGGGGCAAAAAGGCTTCTACTCTATTTTGTCTATATACCATATCTCGGTATTTTGAAGCGATAAGACTCCAATTTGCTGGATTATTTTCGGCCTGTAAAAGATTGATTTCTCTCTGCGTCATTGCATTGAGCTTGTGATAAGCTTTTTCAAGACCGATAATATGATCTGTTTTTTTAGATTTTTTACCACTCAATTTTTTAATAGCATAGTGAAAAGCTTGGTCATAATCACCTCTTTCTACCATCTTATCTATTGACTTACAAGAAGCCAAAACACTGATTAAAATAAAAATGTAAAACAATGCTCTCATAACTTTCAAATTTAAAATGATTAAAAAAACCAACTGTGATAATGACCCATATTTATTATAGTTTGTATCCTTTGCAAAAAAAATTACGTATTTTTTAACAAATGTATTTAAAATCACATAATTTGTGTCACAATTTTAAATAATTTGTCTACTTTTGTTCAATAATCAATAAAATTAAATTAAATGAAGATGTATTTCTTGCTTTTTACATTGATATACATTTTGCCATCTTGCAAAAGTCTACCTTTTGAAACTATTACATTGTCCCACGGTGGTGGTTTTACAGGAACCCAAACACAATACATTATTGATAATAAAGGTCATGTTTTCCTCCAAAAAAACAAAAACGAGGAAGTCGAGAAAGTAGGCAAGTTAAATAAGCGCCAAAAACAAGAAATGACGACATTGTATCGCTTGATAAAACTAATGCCCATGGTGGATGAACCCTCGAATATGACCAGAAAATTAGTCGTCACAGATACCGTGCAATCGATTCAAAATATTTGGCCAGCAGGAATGAGTAACACTGGAGGCCACGAGGCTGTTTATACTCATATTATCAACACAATAAATAGTTTAAAAAAATAAAAATTTTACAACAATGAAACATTTTAATACTCTTGCCTTTTTCGTATTATTGATGTGGAGTGCTAACTCTTGGTCTCAAATCAAAAAAAACTTACCTGCACATGTACAGCAAAATAATACCTCTCCTATCGATGTAGAAAAACTTCAAAAACCAAAAGCCTTAAATATTGAAGAGTCTTCAATGAGAAAACTTGAAACATCATTTTCTATTAGTGATATTCAAACTTCAAATTTCACAGATGTATATTATTCCATCAAAGAGAAAGACCACTTAAATAGACCTATCTGGGTTGAAGGCTTTTTAGCAAAATCATCCGATTTAAGCAAAGCGCCTATGGATATCAAAGCCATTCATTTGATGGCTAAGATCTTTCCACAAGAAGTTGAGGGTTTCAATTTGACTGAACAACATAATGATGACCTAAATATCTATCATGCCCGTTTTCAACAACATATTCAATCTGTGCCCGTGTATGGCGCTGACATGCGTATGCATATCTATTCTGATGGAAAATTTATATTTAATGGCAGGACTTACACTAAAACTGAAAATGTAGAAAGCACACCAACACTTTCTGTTGCTTCCGTCATAAACAATATCCAAAATGACTTGAACAAGAGTAAAGAAATAGTTATACCCACCGAAGAATGGAGCGGTGAGGACTATGGTAATCAATTCTCTGAAGAACTGGTTTGGTGGCCATTTGAAGAAGATGGCTCTTTAAAGCTATGCTATCATGTCAAAGCTCAAGCCAACTATCTAAAATTGTGGAATTATTTTGTTTGTGCTCATACGGGTGACATTATTTACAAGTTTAATATCAATGGTTTTGTACCTAATTATATAAAACATAGAGCGAGCTTAAAAAACAATAACTCTACACTGCATACCGAAAATAATTTCTCCGCTTCTGCTAATATGATGGATGGACCTCGAACAGCTAACGCAAGAGACATGGACAATAAAACAGTTCCAATCAATACCTACCAATTAGGTAATGACTTTTATATGATAGATGCTTCACAATCCATGTATGTCAATAACTCGATACAGCAAGGAAGTCCTAAGGGTGTAACAAATGTTTTATCAGCCAATAATACCACCCCATACAATAACTCTTTGAGGCTATTTTATGTCAGTAGTACAAATAATACATGGACCGACCCCATAACAGTATCAGCTCATCATCACACTACATTATCTTATTCTTATTTAAAAAATAGACTTAACAGAACCTCATTAGACAATCGCAATCTAAATATGGAAACAATAGTGCACTATACAGATGACAATGGCAAAGCTGAGGAAAATGCATTCTGGCATCCTGGAAGAAATCAAATATTTTTAGGCGGTGC
>DAIPYV010000120.1:0-10668 GCA_036782555.1 Saprospiraceae bacterium | reverse complement strand
CTGTCATGACTGCGACTCAAGCACTGCAAGGTCGCGTAGCTGGTGTTCAAATCATATCTAGTGGAAGGCTAGGTGCTTCACCCAATGTATGGATAAGAGGTACGGGTACGGCGTTAGCTGGAACGACGGCCCTTTTTGTGGTAGATGGTGTACTTACTGACGATATAAGTAATATCAACACGGCGGATATTGTCACGATGGATATTTTAAAAGATGCCTCTTCTACAGCTATATATGGTGCCCGTGGCGCTAATGGTGTGATCATTATTACCACAAAAAAAGGAAAATCCGGAGATACAAGAATTAATTACAATAATTTTGTAGGTTTTAGAAGTGCAGCGCGAGTAGTGGAAATGGCCAATGCCGTGGAATATGCCAACTATGCATCGGCCGCCACTGGGCAAAACATCCTACCTGGAGATGTAAGTACGGATTGGTACGGTGAGATATTGCGAAATGCATTGGTCAATAATCATAATCTCTCCTTATCAGGTGGAACCGAGAATATGTCCCATTTTTTAGGGTTAGGTTATTTAAACGAAGAAGGAATAGTCCTTAATAATAAATTTAGTAGGTTTAATTTGAGAGCCAATTTAGATTATAAACTCAAAGAGTGGCTTAGCTTTGGAATCAATGGTTCGTTCACCTCTTCAAATGATAGAGACGTTAATCTTGGAGCGGCTTACAATAACGCTTATCGAGCTGCGCCTATCATACCGAGCATTGTAGATGGTAGATATGGTAATACTTCTCAATATCAAAACGTGGGAAATGCCATCCTTGACCTAAATAATAATGATAATAAAAACTTGAGAAATAGATTGCAATCATCTACTTACTTAGAGCTGTCTCCTATAAAAAATTTAAAGTTTAAGTCAATGATGGGTATAGATAATACCTCAGTGAATGATAGAAGATATAATTATAGGTTCCTTAATGATGAAGTGACTTTTTTGACACCTGGAGGGAATCAACGCAACGAACGCAGCTCACTCAATATGTTTAATGAATATAATTTTAGATGGGTGTGGGATAATATCGCAACTTATCAATTGAGTGCAGGTAAAAGCAATTTTGTATTTCTGGCTGGTACCACAGCTGAAGCATTTAATGCGGCATTTTTTACAGGTAGGAGAGAGGATGTTCCAGCTGACAAAAATCTCTGGTACCTCAATACTGGTGATGCCAATAGTTCTGTGAATAGTGGTAGTGGTGATGCTTGGGCGAGAAATTCTTATTTAACCAGAGTCAATTATAACTATGATGACAAATACCTATTTACAGGTACGATGAGACGTGATGGAAGTAGTCGCATATCAGAGGCCAATAGATGGGGCTATTTTCCTTCTTTAGGAGTTGGATGGGTAGTTTCCAATAAAGATTTCCTCAAAGACTATAGTTTCATAGAATCATTAAAATTGCGGGCTTCATGGGGTAGAGTAGGTAATGATAGGATTCCATCTGATGCATTCACAGCTACTGTAACGCCCAATTTGGCTTATCCTTTTGGTGGTGGCATAGCCACACCAGGTAGCGCTATCACTCAAGTTAAAGACCCGAATTTAAAATGGGAGACAACCGAAGAGTTGGATTTGGGTGTCGATTTTTCATTTATGAAAGGTAAACTCTACGGTGAATTGGGCTTTTACAACAAAAATACACGTGACCTCCTCATCAACATTAAACTGCCAGCTACAGTAGGAGACGAAGATGGTGTAATACTTACTAATGCAGCATCTATTAGGAATACAGGGTTTGAAGCTGCTGTAAATTGGCGTGATAGGATCAACACTAAGTGGAATTATCGCATTGGAGCTAATATCACGTTCAATAATAACGAAGTAATAGGTCTTAATGGGGGTGAGCCCATTTTAGATGGTGGTGTAGGTGCGGCACAAATTTACACAACACGTACTGATAATGGGCAGCCTGTTGGTGCTTTTTACGTATTACAAGTATTAGGCGTATTTCAAAATGGTGAAGAAATAGCTACCTACCGAGACGCTATGGGAAATGTGATACAACCTAATGCCTCACCTGGTGATTTCAAATACCAGGACACCAATGGAGATGGTAAAATAGACGATAATGATAGGGTGTTCGTAGGATCATATCAACCTAGAGCCTATTTTGGCATCAACGCTGAGGTTTCTTATGCTGCATTTGATTTAAGTTTTGATATTTATGGTAATGTAGGGAATGTTGTTTATTATGGTAAAAAGGCCTTGAGATTAAGTGGTTTAGATAATGTGGAGAGATCACTAGCTTATGATCGCTGGTCGCCTGGATCTGGTATCCAAGACGAACCCGCAGCCAATTCAGGTTTTCTTCCAGCTTCTACTTATTATGTAGAGTCTGGAGATTTTATTAGACTCAATAATGTTACCTTGAGTTATAATTTACCACAGAACATAGCCAATAAAATCAGAGTGGAGAGCGGTAAGGTATTTATTACTGCTCAAAATTTATTTACAATACAACGATTTTCAGGTTTTACACCAGAGCTAGCTAATGATTCGCCGACGCGCTCAGGGATAGAGCTTAATGCTTATCCTATTACGCGCACTATTGCTTTAGGTCTTAATGTTAATTTTTAACTAATTAATAGCATGCTAAATATAAAATATTTCATTTTAAATGCAATAATCATAGTGGGAGCACTAACAGGGGTAATTTCTTGTAGTGAATCATTTCTTGATGTACCTGTACAAGGCGCAGCTACAGCAGAATCTGACCCATCTTTGGCAGAAAAGTTAGTTACAGGAGTTTATAATACTTTGCTTTCTGGGGATGCTTTTGGGAGCGGTGATACGCATGGTATTGCTTTTATTTCAGCCACTAATATTATGTCAGATGATGCAGACAAAGGGAGCTCTCCTAATGATCAAATAGGGATAATTGGTGAATTGGATAATTTTACACATGGTCCTACAAATATCTTTGTCGGCTCTTTATGGAGTGGTCATTACAATGCCATAGCTAGGTGCAATCAGGCTTTAAAGGCCTTAGAAACAGCTAATTTAGATGATACAACAAAAAAGCGATTTATAGGTGAAGTGAGTTTTGTTAGAGCCTATTATTATATTAATTTAGTAAGATACTTTGGTGGAGTTCCTGCAGTATTGCGTGTGCCTGAAAGTGCTGCGGATGCTAATAGTGACGATGCTTTTAGAACTAGAGCATCAGCAGATGTGATATATCAATTAGTCATTGACGATCTGACACTTGCTGTCGAAAATACATCTATACGAAGTAGGACGCAGGCGGGTAGAGTCAATAAAGGTATGGCCCAATCTCTACTTGCAAAAGTCTATTTGTACAGAAAAGATTGGCAAAAAGTGTTTGATTTAACATCAGAAGTTATCAATAGTGGTCAATATGATTTACTAGATGATTATGCCAAAATTTGGCGCTTTGAGGGTAATAATAGTATGGAGTCTATTTTTGAAATCCAAACAGGTACATTCAATAATACTGATTTTGGGGTCAGAGGGTATTGTGTCTGGCAAGGCCCAATAGTTGGTGGTAAAGGAGGTTGGACTGATTTGGGATTTGGTTTCTGTACGCCCAATAGAGATTTTGTAAATTCTTATGAGGTAGGAGATAAAAGACGAGATGCCACAGTCATTGAAATAGATGATTCTGGTACTTTTAGAGGTACAATCCTTTTTGATGGGTACCGTATCCCAAGTAAGGATTCTATAGAAAACTACTTTTACAACTACAAAGCTTATCACAGCGAATTACGTACTATAGAGCCTTTTTTGGGCAATAGAGATAATAAACAAAAAAATATTCATATCTTAAGGTATGCCGATGTATTATTAATGCAAGCAGAAGCTGCCAATGAGCTTAATAATCCAAGCATAGCATTGTTCAATATTAATAGATTAAGAACACGGGCAGGTCTTTCTGAGATTAATGCAGCTGGAGGTACCGCTCTGAGGGATGCTATATGGAAAGAGAGAAGATATGAGTTAGCCATGGAGCATGACAGATTCTTTGATATCGTGAGGCAAGGTCGAGCTGAAGAAGTCATGAGATTAGCGGGTAAAAATTTTATAACTGGAAAGCATGAATTATTACCTATACCTGCTTTACAGATAGAATTAAGTGGAGGTAGGCTTGAACAAAATCCAGGATATTAATGTTTGTTAATATATAAAATTAACTGGTTTTAAACTAGTTGATATATTTTTTTTAATTTTTTTTAATCTTAAAATTTAGTAATAATGAAATCAAAATTTTTTTCTTTTCTTATGGCAGCAGGAATGACTGTTGGTATGACAATTGGGTTTAGTTCATGTAGCGACGATGAAGAAAAATTGCCACCTATCGATGGTTTTAATAATTCAGACTAAGTGGCTGCGACCAATTTGGTGGCGCACTGGCCTATGGATGGCAATGCCAACGAGAAAAAGTCGGGTGCTACACCGGAAGCTTCACAAAATGCAACATTTGTGGATGGAGCAAAAGGTAGAGCGGTCAGTTTATCCAACGGATATTTAGCTTATGGTCAGATTAATGCACTTAACAGTTTGCCTAATATGACTGTTTCGCTTTGGGCTAATTTTGACAATAATGGAACTCATCCTACCGCATTCTTTTCATTGACAAGACCTAATGAATGGGCGGGTAATATCAACATGATGTCCGAAACAGGCTGGAAACCTGCAGGAAATGACACACTTGTCGTCAAAGGCTTAGTGGTTACCAACAAGGATGGAAATCCTTCTTTTCAAGATACAAGAAATGAGCCTTCAAATGGTGGTGTTCAAACTCCGACAGGCGTCAATGAATGGCAACATTTAGTGATGACATGGGATGGTTCCTCATCTAACTTTAAGATGTATGTCAATGGAGTCAAAGTGAGCAATCCTGATTGGGAGCAAAGAGGAGACACTGGACCACTCAATTTTTTTACACCTACAAGAGCTATCATAGGTGCCTGGGGTACAAATGTAGCTGGCGGGAATGCTGAAGAATGGCAAAAGCCAATGAACGGTTTAGTGGATGAGGTGAGAGTTTACAATAAAGCTCTTAGTGATGCTGAAATAGGTTCACTTTTCAAACTTGAATCTGTAGGCAGATAAAATTTTCCATGACTAGGGTGCCACTTTATTTCAACATATTTTGAGTGAGGCGGCATCCTATTTTATTTTAATTCTTTTAAAACTTTATTTTTGAAAACGTATCTTTTCAATTTTTTATGGATTTTGTTGGTTATATCTTCTTGTGCCAAAGAAAAGATGAATCAGCCTAATGAAGAAACGTTTTTATATTATAAGAACTACTCTATAAATGGAGCTAATGAATTAAATGCTTTTGGTGTGCCTCTCAATAGCCAAATATCCATTTCATTTTCGGAGTCCGTAGATGCAACGTCAGTGGCTAGCGCCATTCAATTAAGTGGTCGTGCAGCTTCTCAAGTCAACTTGAATTACAATCTATCCAATAATGATTCAACCATCAACATTAGCTTTGAAAATGATCTGCCAGCCTTAGAAAGATTTGTTCTAGATATTTCGCAGTCTTTGAAGTCAAAAGCTGGTCATCCGCTAGTTCTTGACTTTGCATCATCTTTTCACACAGTGATAGATTCTACAATAAAATTTCCTCTCATTACCGATGAAAATTTATTAACCAAAATACAAGAGCAAACATTTAAATATTTTTGGGATTATGGTCATCCCGTATCTGGGATGGCACGTGAGCGCAATACTTCTGGAGATTTAGTGACTACAGGGGGCACAGGTTTTGGTATCATGTCTATTTTGGTCGCTATTGAGCGTGGTTTCATTACAAAAGATGAAGGCTTGGGTCGTATCCTTAAAATAGTAGATTTTTTAGATAACAAGGCCAGTAAGTATCATGGAGCTTTTGCGCATTGGCTCAATGGTGTTACAGGCGAGACAATACCTTTTAGTAGCAAAGACAATGGAGGTGATTTGGTAGAGACATCTCTTCTTATTGCTGGATTAATCTGCGCATCTGAATATTTTAATTCCCAAGACACGGAGGAAGAGAAGCTTAGATCTATTGTTAAACGATTATGGGAAGCTGTAGAATGGGACTGGTACACGCGCGGGGGGAGAGACGTCTTATTTTGGCATTGGTCACCCAACTTTAAATGGGATATGAATCTACAGATTAGAGGATGGAATGAATCTTTAATCACATATGTTTTAGCCGCTTCGTCCCCGACACACCCCGTTAAAGCCTCAGTTTATCACCAGGGATGGGCCAACAATGGGAATATGCGCAATGGTCGTGAATTTTATGGGATATCACTACCACTGGGTCCTGATTTAGGTGGATCTCTTTTATTTTCTCATTATTCATTTCTAGGACTTAATCCTTTTAAATTAAAAGACAGCTATGCTGACTACAGTCTCCAAAATGTTAATCATTCACTTATTAATAATCGATATTGTATTGCCAATCCTAGAAAATATTATGGTTATAGTGAAGATTGCTGGGGGCTTACTGCAAGTGATACTAGAAATGGGTATACGGCGCATAGTCCTACCAATGATAGAGGCGTCATAACACCCACAGCGGCAATATCTTCTCTGCCTTACACACCGGAGGAATCTATGAAAGCCATTAGGTTTTTTTACTACGTATTGGGAGATAAACTATTT
Organism: Saprospiraceae bacterium; assembly: GCA_036782555.1. Classification (GTDB taxonomy): domain Bacteria; phylum Bacteroidota; class Bacteroidia; order Chitinophagales; family Saprospiraceae; genus OLB9. Next base: position 4,024 of record DAIPYV010000120.1, on the reverse strand, counting down.
AGGCAATATGGCTTCATTGACGCTTTTAGTTTACATGATATCTGGTTTGCTGATTCTTTTTTGGCTATTGATCAGGGACCCATTATTATTATGATAGAGAATTATAGGAGTCAACTCATTTGGAATACTATGATGAAAAACGAAGATATCATTGTTGGACTTAAAATGCTAGATTTTGAGATTAATTAATTGGATTTTTAAGATATTTTTTTTCGTTTTATTGGGCGTAACAATATTGGGCTGTGGTACGAAACCAGACCACAACTCTATATACAGCAGAGAGGAACTTAAAAAAAGAACTTTCGATTTTTTTTGGACAGTTATAGATTCGCAGTATCAAACACTTGACAGATACCCCACAAAAACATTTTCCAGTATTGCCGCTACTGGTTTTGGATTGAGCGCCTATATAGTTGGATAGAAAATAAATATATCTCCAGGGGAGAAGGGGCAGAGCGAGTGCATTCGGTGCTTGATGCTCTTCTTAATTTGCCACAAGGGGATAATGCCACAGATGTGAGTGGTTATAAAGGTTTTTTTTATCATTTTTTGACATTAGATGATGCCAAAAGATTTAAACAAGTCGAACTTTCCTCTATTGATACTGGTCTTCTTATGGCGGGTGTTTTGAGCTGTATGACTTATTTTGATGATGAAAACGACCCTTTAGAATCTGAAAAACGTAGAATAGCCGATAGTCTGTACAGAAGAGTAGAATGGGATTGGATGATGAAGCCTAATGGTATCATGAGTATGGGCTGGCATCCAGAAAGTGGATTTATAGATAGTGATTGGTCAGGCTATAATGAAGCAATGATACTTTTGATCTTGGCCATGGGCTCACCAACCCATCCCATAGGAGACGATGCCTGGTCGAAGTGGTGCAATACTTATGAAAAAGATACTTTTTATGGATTTAAAAATGTACAGTTTGATCCACTTTTTGGTCATCAGTACAGCCATATATGGATAGATTTTAGAGGCATAAAAGATAGTTTTATGCGCGTACACAAGAGTGATTATTTTGAAAATTCAAAGATGGCTACACTCTCTAATCGAGCTTATTGTATCAACAATCCAATGAAATGGGAAGGTTATCATGAAAATCAATGGGGCCTCACAGCCTGTGACGGACCCGCTATTATAACAAAAAGCATTGATGGATATCAAAGACAATTTTATGATTATAAAGCCAGAGGTGCGGCTTCTATGCAGATAGTAGATGATGGTACTATTGCCCCCACTGCTGTTGGTGGGTCTTTTCCATTTGCGCCTAAAGAAACAGAAGAGTGCCTAAAGTACATGTGGGAAACACATTATAATGATCTTATAGGAGAGTTTGGGTTTAAAGACGCATTTAATTTGACATATAAAGATGAAATTCACCCTCAAGGTTGGTTTGATGTGGATTATCTGGGCATAGATCAGGGCCCTATATTGCTACAAATACAAAATCACGAAACAGAACTACTTTGGAATATTATGAAAAAGAATCCCTACATAATCAATGGCCTCAAACGCGCTGGCTTTTCAGGAGGCTGGTTAGACCATAAATGAACTAATAACCATAAAATATCACTTATAAATGAATAAATATTTAAAGTTTGCGTTTTTTATTTTAATAAGTCTTACAGGTAGACTTTCCTCTAATGCTCAAACGATGGCCAAATTATCTCAAGCAAGTTCTAAATCTATTACTTATTTTCAGTCTTTAGGAGCATCTAAAGGAGTGGCAGAACTGATGTCAAAAATGACAATAGAAGAAAAAATTGGCCAACTTAATCTAATCACACCGGGTGGTACCGTGACAGGAGAGGTTGTAAGCAAAAATGTGAGTGAAAAATTAAAAAATGGTGAAGTGGGAGGTATCTTTGGTATCAGAGGTGCTGCCAAAGTGAGAGAAGCTCAAGAACAAGCTATCAAAAGTAGTCGTTTAGGAATACCTTTGATAGTAGGAATGGACGTCATACATGGTCATCAGACGATATTTCCTATACCATTAGGTCTATCTAGCTCATGGGATACAATGCTTATAAAGCAATCGGCCCGAATAGCGGCCCGAGAAGCCACAGCAGATGGATTGATGTGGGCTTTTTCACCTATGGTAGATATAGCTCGTGATCCACGGTGGGGCAGGATAGCAGAAAGCGCAGGAGAAGACCCGTTTTTAGGAAGTCAGATAGCCAAAGCCATGGTGGAAGGATACCAAGGCAATGATTTATCTGAGTCCACTACATTATTGGCTTGTGTCAAGCATTTTGCTCTATATGGAGCATCAGAGGGTGGACGAGATTATGGTACAGTCGATATGAGTAAAATTAGAATGTTTAATGAATATTTACCACCTTATAAGGCAGCTATTGAAGCAGGAGTAGGTTCTGTAATGACATCATTTAATGTGGTTGATTATATTCCTGTTTCAGGAAGTACCTTTTTATTCAAAAATGTTTTACGTGACCAATGGGGATTTAATGGACTTGTAGTTTCTGACTATACTTCAATCAATTAAATGATGGAGCATGGCACAGGAAATCTGCAAGAAGTAGCGATACAGTCCCTTAATGCCAACATAGATATGGACATGGTAGGAGAAGCCTACTTACAAACACTTAAGTCATCTTATGAACAAGGTAAAATAAGCGAAAAGCAAATAGATCAGGCTTGTCTCAGGATATTAAAAGCAAAAGAGGACCTCGGTATTTTGGATAATCCTTTTAAATATATTGATGAGGAGCGCGCCAGTAAAGAAATATTGTGTGCTGAACATAGGGCTTTTGCTAGAAAGGCTGCCGCAGAATCTTTTGTATTACTCAAAAACGAAAACAATCTTTTGCCACTAACCAAGGATAAAAAAATAGCCTTGATTGGCCCGCTGACAGATAGTCGTAGAAATATGTTGGGTACTTGGAGTGTGTCAGGCGATCATGAAAAGGCTGTGACAGTCCTAGAAGCATTCAAAAATAATGCCCTTGATAGTCGCTTAATTACACACTCTAAAGGGGCCAACATTTCTGATGATGAAGAATTCGCAAGGAGGGTCAATGTTTTTGGTGAAGAAATTACCATCGACAAGAGGTCTCCTGATGTCATGATAAAAGAAGCCTTAGCTATAGCCAAAAAGGCGGATGTTATCGTAGCTGTGGTAGGTGAGGCAGCTGACATGTCTGGCGAATCATCTAGTATGACATATTTAGGGCTCCAGCCCGCTCAAAAGAAACTTTTACGCGCATTGAGATCATTGGGCAAACCCATGGTAATGGTTCTCTATAATGGAAGGCCAATGACAATTGTTGAGGAAATAGAGTCCATGGATGCGGTGCTGGATGTATGGTTCGGAGGCACTGAAGGCAGCAACGCTATAGCTGATGTCATTTACGGAGACGTCAATCCTGGTGGCAAACTTACAACTTCTTTTCCTGTGAACGAGGGACAGATACCAGTGTATCACAGTATGTTGAATACGGGTCGTCCCAATACTGAAAAAAATCCAAAATTTCGAACTAATTACTTAGACGCGCCTAATGAACCATTAATTCCTTTTGGTTTTGGACTTTCTTATACTACATTTGAATATGACGCACCAAAAATAAGTTCGCATGTAATGAAAGCCAACGAAAGTGTAGAATTGACAGTGACTATAAAGAATACTGGTAAAGTAGCTGGCCATCAGGTAGTACAAATGTATATACGTGACGTAGTAGGAAGCATAAGTCGCCCTGTAAAAGAACTCAAAGGATTTAATAAAATATTTTTGAATCCAGGAGAGAGCCAAAGCGTTGTATTCAAAATTGATATAGATCTATTAAAATTTTACAATGAAAACATGGAGTACGTCGCAGAGTCAGGCGAGTTTATTATCATGGTAGGTCCTAATTCAGTTGACTTTAAGTCATTAAGCCTCCATTTGGAATAAATACAATTTTATAAAACTAAATGATAATTTTAAAAAGTATTTTACTTAAGAGTTTATTTTTTAGAATTAATATTTTTATGATCCAGCCATTGGGCTACCCAAAAGACCAAC
>DAIPYV010000119.1:6714-10710 GCA_036782555.1 Saprospiraceae bacterium | reverse complement strand
GAAAGCACTACAATTAGGGAACTTCTATCTGGTTAGCACGCAATGTGGGTTAATGTTGAATAGAATTTGCAAAAAAAGGCTATCTTAAAAAAGTAAATATCTATATACACACGATCTATGTATATTATACTTCAAGCTATCACAATTTAAGTATAATATCGTCTTTTCAATAAATTTTGAAGATTTTGAGAAAGAATTGGAAAACATATTTTATCTTTACCCAAAATTAAGAAATTTTTATGCCATTGATAAAACCTGTAAATGATAAGCACCCTAACTGGGGTAGTGACTGTTATATAGCAGAAAACGCTACAATAGTAGGAGATGTCACTATGGGAGACCAATGCAGCGTTTGGTTTAATGCTGTCATTAGAGGTGATGTACATTATATTAAAATGGGCAACAAAGTTAATGTTCAGGATGGAGCGGTTATACATTGTACCTATCTAAAACACCCTACTAATATCGGAAACAATGTCTCTATAGGTCATAATGCTATTATTCACGGCTGTACTATCCATGATGATGTACTCATTGGAATGGGCGCTATAATTATGGACAATTGTGTGATAGAAAGCAATAGCATTATAGCAGCCGGTGCAGTAGTCACTCAAAACACCTGCGTAGCATCAGGCTGTATATATGCTGGAGTACCCGCAAAAAAAGTAAAAGATATATCTCAAGAGCTGATTTCGGGTGAAATAAATCGTATAGCTGACAATTATGTAAAGTATTCTTCTTGGTTCAAATAGTTTTCAAAACATATTTAATATGAAAATCAATATCTTTTTATTCATTGTGCTTTTAGGGTTATTATCGTGTGATAGTACAAAAAAAGCAACCTCACCATCAGATATTCCCAATCATCTAGTCAATGCAGATATAGAGGAAGGCAAACTTTTGATAGAAAAATATATGTGTGGCACATGCCATAAAGTAAATCAGAGTGTAATGGGACCCGCCTATGTATCCATAGCGCAAAAATATATGCCTACACAACAGAATATTCGCTACCTCATGTCAAAAATATCCAATGGTGGTACAGGTGTATGGGGTAAAGCTAAAATGAATGCACATAAAAGTATTGGTGATAAAGATTTGGAAAAAATGAGCAGATTTATATTAACACTACATAACCACTCTCAGGATTTACTGCCAGAAAACAATCAAAAGGACAATAAACTGTCTGGTATAGAAAAAGCTCAAGGTTGGCAATTGCTATTTGATGGAAAATCTTTTGAAGGTTGGCGCAATTTTAGAAAATCTTCCATAGGCAAGAGCTGGATAATCCATGATAACGCTATCCATCTTAATGCTGAAAAACTGCCTGAAGGACAATGGCAAGCAACAGATGGTGGCGATATTATCACAGCAAAATCGTACTCCAATTATATAATAAAATACGACTGGAAAGTTAACAATTGCGGTAATAGTGGCTTGATATTCAATGTAGTAGAAAACGACAAATATGATTTCGTATGGCAAACCGGGCCGGAAATGCAAGTATTAGACAATGCTTGTCATCCTGATGCAAAAATAAAAACACATCGTGCTGGGGACCTATATGATATGATAGAAGCCAAACCTGAAACGGTGCGACCTGGTGGTGAATGGAATCAAGCTATCATCAAAAATATAAACAGTCAGGTGGAATTTTGGCTTAACGGTGTTAAAGTTGTAGAGTTTACCATGCATAATGAAGAGTGGAAAAACCGTATAGCCAAAAGTAAATTTAAAGATATGCCTGATTTTGGACTTTCGAAAGGCGGCCATATATCCCTTCAAGACCATGGAGATAAGGTATGGTTTAAAAATATCAAGATTAAAGAGGTCAAAAATTAATTACTATCAATTATTTTTAGAATCTTGAGATTCTCTGGGTTTATATATATAATTATATAGCATTCTTTCACGTTCTTCTTGATCTAGACGTTGTTGTTCTAATTGTTCTTGGTGTCTTTGTTGTTTAGTTTTTTCAAAAATATCACGTGGCAGAAAAAAAGATTTTTCATTTATATCATCAGCCCAAGATGGCCTTCTTTTATACGCTAACTCATCGTCCTCTACTACACTTCGGAATACAAATGCTACAACCCACCCTACCATAGCACCAAAAAGATGACTTTCCCAAGAAACACGTTCTTCCCCTGGAAACAATCCTTCAGCACTTCCAAAATATAACATAAGAACTATCAAGGACAAAACGATAGACTTGGCATTCTTTTTAAATACACCTAGCCAAAATATAAAAGATACCAACCCATAAACCATTCCACTTGCCCCGATATGATAAGATGGTCTTGCAAAAAGCCATACCATAATACCTGTACCTAATAAAATAGAAACAAATGCTTGACCAGCTACCTTGGGGTAAAATAACACAAGAACTGATGTCAATAACAGCATAGGCAAAAAATTAGAAGCTAAATGGCCCCATGTACTGTGGATAAAATGAGACGTCACTATACCAGGAATCCCAAATATTTCTCTTGGGTAGTTTCCCCAATAGTGAAGATAAGAACCTGAAAAACTATCCAAGACCTCTATTACTAGTAAAAGCAATACTAGTAATAGAGGATATCTAATCTTATAAAAAAATGCGTATATTTCTTTTAAATTCATTAAAATATTCTTTTTTTACTTTATAAGATTAAAATCTCTATATTTTTTAATAAAACTTTCTTCTTACTAATTTGACAAATGTTGCCGCTTTCTTGAGATTGGTTTCAGAGTCCCATTTATAAATTGGGATAACTTTCTCAATTAAATAGACCTTAGCTTCTTCAAAAGTATTCGCTTTATTGAGCGCGTCCAAAACTTCATTAAAATGAGCAGAATTATCCCCAAATAGTTCTTTTTGAGTAAATAGTCTTTCATTTAGGCCCATTCCCATTCTTATATCATTTATATGACTCATTCCTAATTTGTCAGAAAGTTCGTTCATAGTGCCTTCTTTAAATATTTCATTTAAAACATCTACAGAAATATCAGAAACCTTATTCGGTGCCTGAGGTGCAGGTTTCGTATCATGAGGAACAATTAATTGAGGTGCCAAAATAATTTCTTCATTTGGCTTTTGATCAATTATATGATTCTCCGTCTTAGCGTCTTCTTTCGTTGTAGCTCTTTGTAATACTTCCTCCGTTTTTTGTATTTCTTGATTAGATGCTATAAATTTATTGGAAGTACTTACTTCTTGATTGATATCTTGAGCAGGTTTTACTGTATTTAGTGTCATACTAGTCCCATCTAATGCAGCATCATATAGATTTCTTATGTAACTAAGTAATAAATCTCTCTCCAAAGAAGAAAGCGATGCATTATCTTCAAATGAATCTAATAATACTTTAATTTTTTTAATTTTTTTGAGGATGATATCTCTATTCATGATAGATATTATTTTTTGATTTATTAGAATAATTATATTGATAATTTAAATGATATGATCAACAACTATACCAAAGAGTATAATCTGCCAATATGACCTGATAAACGTTAGTAAAGTGAAAAAATTGTTGAATAATATTAATAATTCTGTCTTATTTTAATTAAAACATCTAGGATACGCGAAAAATTTTATAACAGAAAAAGGCAATCCCATGATAATATCACAGAATTGCCATATATTTTCCTTAACTTCGCTTTTGAGTGTATTTATGCCTTCCCTAAAAATCTATTGACCGCATAATTACACTTCCTTAATACCTCATAATTGAGATTATAAGAATGATATTTACCTGAAATTTCAACATCTACTACGCCAGACATTCTTAAAATCTTAAGGTGCTGTGATGTTATACTTTGTTCTAGGTTGAGATTATTATAGATTTTGTTTACGTTTATAGCACCGTTCTGGTCAATAAACTCCAAAATCTGTAATCTGAGTGGGTGAGCTACAGCTCTCATTAATTCCGATGCATACTGTAATTTAGCATGATCGAAAGCTACTTTTGTACCTTTCATGTGTGTTTCTTATTTTAATATTTTAGACCTGGG
>DAIPYV010000119.1:0-6614 GCA_036782555.1 Saprospiraceae bacterium | reverse complement strand
TCTGATCCACCTTTCTTTAAAATAACTGTTTCGTTTTTCTTATTTCTCATGCGAAATTAATTGTTAGTTCACGGAATATGTGAACATTAATTCAATAACCTTGCCAAAACACTTTCTCCATATACAATTTTTTGAAAAAAATATTTACATAACATAAATTAAGATATATAAACAACACGTTTTCTATTAATAAAGTTTTAGAATTTAATTAAAAATTTGTTAAATATTTTTATCTATTGAAATATTACCCCATTCGTTGATTCGTGAAGTTCTGTATTTAATGTATGTAATTTTATTCTTAATTAACTTTGCTATTCATCCATGCTTCATGCTTCAGAATTGTATCATATTTATATTTATCCAAGAAACTCCTATATATTAGATATTAATTGTCAATATTTCTACCTCTTCATCTTATTGCCCTAAATATATGTGATTTAACAAAATTAATTAATTGAAAATATATTATATCCATATACAAAGATAGATTATAAAACTTTTGTTCTCAATTTTTATTATTTAATACAAATAGAAACCAGAGAATAGATATGAAGTTACAAAATTATGCTTTTGGCCAGTGGATAGAAGGTCAGGGGGACGGCCAGCCGTTATTTGACGCTAGCACAGGAGATTTAGTAGCCATTGCGGGTAGTGAGGGTCTTGATTTCGGAGAGATGCTCAGATATGGGCGCAAGGTAGGTAATAAAAATCTACGTAAAATGACTTTTCAAGAGCGTGGACGAATGCTCAAAGCTTTGGCTCTACATCTAATGTACAAAAAAGATACTTTTTATGAGATTTCTTATAAAACAGGGGCCACAAAGGGTGATTCATGGATTGATATAGAGGGTGGAATAGGAAATCTATTTGCCAATGCAAGTCTAAGAAGAAAATTTCCTGACTTACCGTATTACACTGAAGGAGAGCTCGCGGGTCTGAGCAAAGAAGGAACCTTCATAGGACATCACATACTAGTACCCAAAGAAGGTGTAGCTGTACATATCAATGCCTTTAATTTTCCTGTTTGGGGTATGCTTGAAAAATGTGCTGTCAATTGGTTGGCAGGCGTTCCCGCTATAGTAAAACCCGCTACTTTAACTTCATATCTTACAGAAGCTGTAGTTAAAGAGATTATTGCCTCCAACATACTTCCTGATGGCGCCTTACAACTCATATGTGGTAATGCTCGGACGATTTTAGATCACGTGGATTATCAAGATGTCGTGACTTTTACTGGATCTGCGAGTACTGGAATAAAGCTTAAATCACACCCCAACATAATAAACAATGCCGTACCATTTAATATGGAGGCAGATTCGCTCAATTGTATGGTATTGGGTGAGGACGCAGCACCAGGTACAGTCGAATTTGATCTTTTTGTTAAAGAGATTCGCAAAGAAATGACCGTTAAATGTGGTCAGAAATGTACCGCTGTAAGGAGGATGATGGTTCCGGAAAAATATATTTCAGATGTAGAAAAAGCACTTATCGACGCTGTAAAGTCGACTGTTATTGGTGACCCTAGAACACAAGGTGTAAGAATGGGGGCCTTGGCTGGAAAAGACCAAGTGGAAGAAGTTAAATCACAAGTTAGGACTTTAATGGCTGAATCTGAGATAATATATGGTGACTTAGAGGTATTTGACGTCAGTTTGGGAGACAAATCCAAAGGAGCTTTTTTAGCACCCATCATTTTAAGAAATGACCACCCATTTGAAAATATGGCAACACATGAAATAGAAGCTTTTGGTCCTGTATCAACGATTCTTCCTTACAAAACTCTTGATGAAGCGGTTGAATTATCTAGAATGGGAAGAGGCTCACTATGTAGTTCAATTATCACAGCAGATGACAATATCGCTCGAGAATATGTAATACAAGCTGCTACACATCACGGACGTATCTTAGTACTCAATCAAGAATCAGCTAAAGAAAGCACGGGACATGGTTCGCCTATGCCATTGTTAGTACATGGTGGTCCTGGTAGAGCTGGTGGTGGTGAAGAAATGGGTGGCATGCGAGGCATCAAACATTATATGCAAAGATGTGCTATTCAAGGCTCCCCTACTACACTATCTCATATAACACAACAGTATCAGTATGGCGGACAATACAAACAAGACGTCAAACATCCCTTTAAAAAATATTTTGAAGAATTAGAAATAGGCGAAACACTTATCACGCACAAGCGGACAGTAACCGATTCAGACATTGTTAACTTTGCGAATGTATCCTGGGATCATTTCTATGCGCATACTGATGCCACATCTTTGAATGGTACAGTATTTACACAAAGAGTTGCACATGGTTATTTCGTTTTATCAGCAGCTGCTGGGCTATTTGTAGATGCCGCCAAAGGGCCAGTGATGCTCAATTATGGCCTTGAAGAATGTAGATTTACTAAACCCGTTTACCCTGGAATGACTATCGGTGTAAGACTGACTGTCAAAGAAAAAATAGCCCAAGAAAAACGTGAAGACGAAGACTATCAAAAAGGCATTGTCAAATGGTTGGTAGATGTCTATGATGAAACTGAAGAAACAGTGGCGATCGCCACTATATTGACTATGGTAAAAATGAAAGAAATTCAAAAAAAATAAAGAATGCATGCATCCATAATCACCGTTGGTGATGAGTTATTAATAGGCCAAGTGATCGATACAAATTCAGCTTGGTTAGGTCAGAAGCTCTCTGACATAGGTATATCTGTAATAAAAAGATATGCTATAGGTGATGACCATGCTGATATTATTCAGACATTACAATTGGCAACAAAAGATAGTAACTTAATATTTATGACTGGTGGCTTAGGTCCTACCAAAGATGACATCACTAAAAAGGCTATTGCTGATTTTTTGGGCGTAAGCTTGTACTTTGATCATGATGTCTGGGAGCGCATAGTCAAAATATTTGACAAATTAGAACGACCTATTTCAGAAAGTCATAAAGACCAATCTTTTATGCCTGAAGGCGTCAAGCTTTTACGCAATAGTATGGGAACGGCTCCTGGAATGCTATTTCGATATTATGAAAAATATATATTATCTATGCCTGGTGTTCCTTATGAGATGAAGGCTATAGTTGAGGAAGAAGCTATGGAATGGCTTAAATCACTGACATCTGTCAATATTGTACAGAAAACACTTATGACTCACAGCACAGGTGAAACCGTTATTGAAAACACCATATCTGACCTTGTCGAAACTTTACCACCAGATGTTAAAATCGCTTATTTACCGAGTTTGGGCACAGTAAGGGTTCGGTTGACATTAAAAGGTCTAGAATCAAAAGAAATTTTAAAAGAAAAACTCAACCGATTAGTCTATCCTATTGAAGAAAGACTTTCTAATCATATATTTGGCTATGATGACTCTTCACTAGAAAAGGAAATTCAAAAAATATGTATACAAAAACAAATTAAAGTTACTACAGCTGAAAGTTGTACAGGGGGTGCTATAGCAGCAAGGATAGTACAAGTGTCTGGTTCTTCTCAATATTTTCATGGTGGAATTGTAGCCTATTCAAACAATATAAAAAAGGATTTACTTGATGTGGACCCAAGTGTTTTGGATAATTTTGGAGCCGTCAGCGAAGAGACGGTCATATCTATGGTAGATGGTGTTTTAGCAAAAATGGGCGCTGATGTAGCTGTATCTGTTTCAGGTGTAGCTGGCCCTGAAGGAGGGACTCCCCAAAAGCCGGTAGGAACTATTTGGATATGTGTGGGCAGTACATCACTAAAAAAGACTTTTTTATTAAAAGCCGGTAAAACACGCGACAAAAACATAGAATTAGCGACTAATTATGCTCTAGGCCTTTTATACAGATTTGTAAAACAATACTAATGCTATTGTCCGCTATTAAAATTATAAAACAGAGATGCTCCTACACTTAACCTATTCAAAGAATATGTGTAAGTAGATGTATTTATTAAAGAATTAAGACCATAAGTATAATCAGCTATTATATTGAAATTAATATTTTTAGTTATTGACTTTTTCCATCCCGCACCAAAAGAGCTACTTACTAACCAATGATTAATTTGTTTGTTGTCAAAAGTAGATTCAGTATTCTTTTCCTTAATTATATTATGACTACTCCATGACTCCATTTTAGTTTTTCCTGTACTCATAATCCATTCTGTCGATAAACCTGTATTCAAAAACCAACCTTTTTTTGGCCCCCAAGGAAAAAATTGAATTTTTAAAGGAGCTTCGAGTGACCTCATTTGGTGGTAGACACTCATATCTATTGGCACACTCACATTGTTCGGCAATTGACTTGTCATAGATCTAGACAAAATAAGTGTTGTATTCACATTTCCCCAGCCTGTCGGGAGGCTGTGATCAAAACTATTCTCAATATCGATACCGTTACTGATTTCAGTCTTAGTATCGTAAGGTAAATTTACACTATATTGAGTCACCAATTGTCGAGAAAAATAATTTAGCCCTAAATTGAATGCCCACTTATTGCCCCAATTATAATTTAATCCAAAACCAACAAATGAACTATTAGAAATATCTTCATGCTTTAAAATTTCATTTAAGGGATTGCTAAGTTGTCCTTTTTTGCGTGATTGCCAAGAGATAAAACCAGATGTCATACCTAATTCTAATGAGCTAGGTAAATTATTTAAATGCTCTATTTCATTGGTATTAATGGTGTGCAATAATTTATACTTATATCCTTCTTTCTTATGAACCGGCCCATTGTTTTTGGTAGGTAGAAGTTCGATATCAAAAATTTCCCTTTGATTAGGTATATGATTATGATTATATACTATTTCTTCACTAATTAATGTGGCCGGCTCATCACGGCTGATATTAGGCAAACTGCCTCCATAAATGGGAGATGAGACTAAAACACTATTGTTGTTACCTAATCTTTTAACAGAGCTGACTGTAGCCTGAAACCTATCGATATTTATTTTATTTTCTTTGATTTCACTTGAACTTTCATTAGTTTGATAGTTATTGTTAATCACTGCCACTGCTGCTTTGTTCTCATTAATATTATGAACTTCCTCAGTTGATAGAGACTTACATACTAGGAGTTCTCCACTAAGATGCTCTATTAATTGACTTTTTTTATAATTATTAATTAACAAAATAGCCATCGCACCAATTACTAAAGCCGTTCCCAATAAAAAAAGTGGAAGAACCCATTGACGGCGTTTGGGCTTATCTAATTGGTTTTCTATATTTTCCCAAACAGATTCCGAAGGTGTATTCCAAGATTGTTTTGGAATATCCTTAGAAAACTGTTCGTTAAAAAATCTTTCAAAATTATTATTATCCATTATTACTACTTAAAAAACACTTTCTAATTTACTTTTCAACATATTTTTAGCCTTCATGAGTTGAGTTTTGGATGTATTTTCACTGATATTTAATAATTCCCCTATTTCTTTATGTGTATACCCATCTATTACATAAAGATTAAAGACAGTTCGATAACCTACTGGTAATTGTTGAATCAACTGGGTAAGATACTGTAAGTTAAGATTTTCTAGAGGTGACATATTCGTCTCCATCAAATCTAAATTATCATTCAACTCAGCATGATCAAAACTTCTTTTCCTCAATTTTTCAAGACAGGTCCTAATGATTATTATTTTAATCCAACTGTCAAACGTTCCTTTATTCCTATCGAATTGATACAAATCCCGAAATATCTTTACAAACCCATCCTGCATAGCATCTTCGGCATCTTCTCTGTAAGTAAAGTACCTAAGGCATAGCACAAAGCATTTTTTATTGTACATTACGAACAATTGTTTTTGCGCGTCCCTTTGCCCCTCTATACAATTATTTATGAGATTCAAGTCCATTTTAATACTGTGTGATGATTAATTCAAATTAGTTGCCTAACACACCAAAAATATTTTGTTCATACAATTATAAAAAATAATTAAACAAAATTTTTCTTCTCAGGCAACTCTTTCTGAGTTATTAGCACATATATATAGTGAAATGAATTTTTTTTTAATCACAAAAAGTATTTTATGAAATTTAGAATTTTACTTCTCGTGCTTGTCCTTTCATGCTTAAGGACGGTCAATGCCCAAACGGTATTTGACATAATAGCTAACTCTCCAAACCATACCACCCTCGAAGCGGCTATTAGGGCAGCTGGTTTGGAAAGTGCTCTTTCCGGAATAGGTCCTTTGACTGTCTTTGCACCTACTGATGATGCTTTCGATGCATTACCAGCTGGAACTGTTGATGCTTTGTTGAATGATATTCCAACTTTGACATCTATTTTGACTTATCATGTGGTAGGAGCGGCTGCGGTTTCTTCAGACTTATCTGATGGTCAAACAATTACCACACTAAGTGGTAAAGATGTTAGAATTACTATCAATGCTGGAGGTGTTTTTGTTAATGACGCCCAAGTAAGTACACCTGATTTAATAGCTGACAATGGTGTAGTACATGTCATTGATGCAGTTCTTTTGCCACCAGTATTTACAGTTTATGATATCATTGCTGGTAGTGGCGACCACTTAACGTTAAAAGCGGCTATCGATGCAGCTGGGTTAGACGGAGCGCTTTCAGGAGAGGGCCCTTTCACAGTGTTTGCACCTACTGATGAAGCTTTTGAAGCACTTC